>JBCDDV010000752.1:0-2388 GCA_039180145.1 Cyanobacteria bacterium P01_G01_bin.49
GTTCTTTCCTGGAAACCAATGACCTCCATTTCCTAATAAATTGTACCGCATAATTCCGTAGTCAATCATGTCGTAGGCAATGGCTAAATTTCTTAACCATAAAATTGTTTTAATATTAATGTTATTTGGTGTTTCGTGATACTCAGGTAAACCAATTTTCCAAGTTTTAAACCAGTTTTCTCCTAAAATGTAAATGGCTTCGTCTTCTAATTTTTTTAGAAGAGGTTGTAATATTTCATCAGCATCATCTAAGTAAGATAATGTTTTTAAATGTTCGTCAAAATCTGTTGGACAACTGGCCCCTAAACTCAAGGTATGAACTTGAGAGTGGGATAAACAAAACAAGTCATTAAAGACCATCGGACTTAAAGGATGACACAATTCTACTAATTTTTGGGGCGGTTCATAAAGCTTTCCTCCTTTATCAGAAGGACTGATAATAAAGACTCCCATATCCTGCTTATTAGCGGCTTCTATCGCTGGCCAATTTGCTTGATTAATATAATACCAATGAAGATTTACATAATCAAAACAACCACTTTCAATGGTTTTGATAATCACCTCTGTCGGGCCATGGGTTGAAAATCCAATAAAGCGAACCTTTCCTTGTTTTTGTAATTTTCTTGCTTCGTCTAAACACCCTCCTGGACGAAGACAATAATCTAAAATTTCATTATTATTAATGCCATGCAATCCTAATAAATCAACATAGTCTAATTGTAGAAAATTTAAAGATTGATTAAACTGACGACGGAATTCTCTAACATCTTCTTTGGGAGAGACTTTTGTTTGAATAATTAACTTTTCTCTCGGAAATTGTGGCAACACTTTCCCTAGCTGCATTTCCGATGTACCATATCCTCTTGCAGTTTCGATATGGTTAATTCCTAATTCTAAAGAACGGTGAATAGTTGCTTCTAAATTTCTCTGACTTTCTTGAGAAATTTGCGAAGGAGGAACGTCTTGCCATTTGTATTGGTAGCGCATTCCTCCGCAAGAAAATACAGGCATCTCTAATTCTGTGCGACCAAATCTTCGATATTGCATGATAGGTTAATGTTACTAACTTATAATGATTATAATCAATTAATAAATGACTAAAAATGAGCAATAATTTTTTTTCAATCGATTCTTATTTTAAGTCTTTTCAAAGGTTTGGTGTTAACTTGGGTTTAGAGCGTATTTTAACACTTTTGGCTGACTTGGGTAATCCTCATCAATCTATTCCAATTATTCATGTTGGGGGAACGAACGGAAAAGGATCTGTTTGTGCTTATTTATCTTCAATTCTAACAGAAGCAAGTTATAAAGTGGGACGTTATACCTCGCCTCATCTAGTTGATTGGACAGAAAGAATTTGTATTAATAATCAAGGAATTTCTGAGTCTCGACTAAAAACAATATTACTTGAAATTAAAAATCTTATCAATTCTTATTCAGAAGTGCCGACACAATTTGAGGTAATTACAGCAGCAGCTTGGGTTTATTTTGCTCAAGAAAAGGTTGATATTGCAGTCGTAGAAGTGGGGTTAGGAGGACGTTTGGATGCCACTAATGTTTGTCATAATCCTTTAGTTAGTGTGATTACTTCAATTAGTCGAGAACATTGGCAATATTTAGGGGATACTTTAGGGGAAATTGCGACAGAAAAAGCAGGGATTTTAAAGCGGGGTTGTTCAGCAGTCATTGGTCAAGTTCCTGATGAAGCGGCAACAATCTTTGAAGAACATATTGAGACTTTAAATTGTCCGGCAATTTGGGTTAAACCTGCTATTAAAAGTCAAAATAACTGGGCAATCTATCAAGATATTGAATATCCATTACCATTATTAGGAAAAATGCAGTTAAGTAACTCTGCTTTAGCGATCGCTACCATTAAAATTCTCCAACAAAAGGGCTGGAATATCGGCTTATCTGCGATTCAGAATGGTATGGCAAAGACTCGATGGTCAGGACGGTTACAATGGATAAAATGGCAAAGTCATTCTATTCTAATAGATGGAACTCATAATCAAGCTGCGGCTGAGATGTTACGGGATTACGTTAATACATGGGGTAAATCTATTACCTGGATAATAGGTATTTTGGCGACCAAAGAACATGATAAGATTTTAGAAATACTATTAACAGCAGGAGACAAATTATATTTAGTTCCTGTTTCTAATTATGATAGCGCAAACCCTGAAACCTTAGCTGAAATGGCAATTAGTATTTGTCCTAACTTGGTGGAAGTTAAAACATTTCCTGACGTTTTTTTGGGGTTAAAAGAAGCTATTAAAAATCCAGAAGATAGATTAATTGTTTTATGTGGTTCTTTATATTTGGTGGGAAATTTTCTCAGAAATCTCTGCCAGTGATTATTAATGTTGAAAATTTAAGTTACAATAA
>JBCDDV010000753.1:0-2385 GCA_039180145.1 Cyanobacteria bacterium P01_G01_bin.49
GACGAATAATGTCTTCTTTATCATCTACTCGTCCTCGTTCTAACAGACGCTTAACTAAAACATCAGAAGGCACCTCAAAGTAGATAACTTTACCATAAGGTTGTCTCATAATTTGTAGTAGTTGATCGAGGGCATTAGCTTGGGCTAAAGTTCGAGGAAACCCATCTAAAATCCAACCTTTTTCGACATCGGCTTTGCCAAATCGTTCCCGCATAATTGCCATTATTAAAATATCAGGAACTAACTCCCCCGCTTCTACAAAAGTTTGTGCTTCAATCCCTAAAGATGTTTTTCCTTCAATGGCTTCTCGTAAAATATCACCCGTAGAAATATGAGGAATTTTCCATTGATTTGCTAATATTTGGGACTGGGTTCCTTTCCCCGCACCAGGAGGGCCTAAAAAGATTAATCGCATTGTTTTGTTAAAAAGTTTGATAAACTACAAAATGAAGTCATAAAAAACTGTGTCATTATGACGGCTAAAAATGTACCAGAACAGTCCGTTTGGAAAAGATTAGAACAAGGAAGACAGGCAAAAGCGGCTGAAGGCGGCTATGCTGGTTATGGTTCTCCAGCTTTTGGACAACGCTCTGTTAATGGCGAATTAATTGATAATCCTACCGAACAGCAGATAATTGACCTGATTCGCCGTCATCATAAGTCGGGTAAGTCTTTACAGCAAATTGCTGATTGGCTCAATCAAAATGGGTATACAACTAAGCGTGGACAGCAATGGAAAAGAATTTCGGTTAAACGAGTTCTTGACCGACTTTATGGCAAACCCGCAAGGATCTCAGGGATGACTCAAAAGTAACTTCTGAAAATTGAGTGAGGTCGAACTCATCTTAGAACCTATCATAATTAAAACCATTGTTATTCTTGGGTTTTGAGTTTTTTTCTGTTACATCTGTCTATGATACACCTTTGAGGGTGTAATGTTAAACTTTTTTGGGAACGATAAGTCATTTCTCTGTAACATCCCTCTGGTCACCAAAATTTTTATAACCATGAACCCGAATGAGCCGTTGATTAGCCTTCCTGCATTAGAAGGAGCGATTGATTATCATCCCCTCATTGTTGCTCCTGATACCTTAGTGGTCGACGCGATCGCCTTGATGAGTCAAGCAAGAGGGAAGCACTGTTTATTAGGACAAGAAGATTCTGTCATAAACATGACTCCTCATTCTTGTGACGGGAGTTGTGTTCTGGTGATGGATAAACAGCAATTACTGGGAATTTTTACAGAACGGGATATCGTCAGATTGACAGCAACAGGCACAAGCTTTGCTCAAGTCAAAATTGCTGAGGTGATGGCAACGCCTCTCGTAACCCTAAATCAAGTCCATTTTCAAGATATATTTGCAGCACTGTTTCTATTTCGCCGCTATCGTATTCGTCATCTTCCCATTGTGGATGATAGCGATCGCTTAATCGGGTTAGTTTCCCCTGAAAGTATTCGTCAGATCCTTAAACCAGCTAATCTACTCAAATTACGCAGAGTTTCCGAGATCATGAGTAAGCAGGTTGTACAAGCTCCTACAATCGCATCAATTTTGAGTTTAGCTCAGTTAATGGCTAGTTGTCGGGTAAGTTGTGTGGTGATTACAGAAACGAATACAGATGAGAGAATTAAACCAGTAGGCATTGTCACAGAAAGAGATATCGTCCAATTCCAGTCCCTAGAACTAGACTTATCAAAAATACAAGCTCAGGATGTTATGAGTACCCCTCTGTTTTTGCTGAGTCCAGAAGATTCTTTGTGGGTAGCACACCAAGAAATGCATCATAGACGAGTCCGACGCTTAGTCGTTTCCTGGAACTGGGGTCAAGGGTTAGGCATTGTGACTCAAACCAGCTTATTGCGAGTATTTGACCCGATGGAAATGTATAGCGTTATTGAAACCTTGCAGCGAACAGCACAGCAGAAAAAGGGTGAGAACGGAAGATTCAGCAGCAAAGAAGCAGAAGAAACCCAAGAAAGTAAAATAGGTAAAGAGCAATCAGATGGGTTACTCTTGCGATTACAAAAGTCTCTCGAATATTTAATCAACGAACCAGAATTAGACACAGATACAAGAAAAAATCAACTTCAGCAATCATTAGCAGATGTGATGTTTCTCAAAAATCTTGTCCTTTAAAGAAAGTAGTAGTTGAACTAATAATCGTTCCTGTGGTGTTTGACCACGAAGGGCTAGTTCGTGCTAACCTAACCTGAGTTCGGGATCAGAAAATCTAGTAGAAAGTCGGGAACAGGGAGAAGTGAAGATGTAAGGGAGGGGATGTGAGGAGAGAGAGAGGAGGCAATACTACGCAGGTTTTGCTCAAAAACCTAGCTGAGACTGCAAGGGAGCGGGGGGCAGGGGGCGGGGGAGAAAACCGAAAAGC
>JBCDDV010000754.1:0-2381 GCA_039180145.1 Cyanobacteria bacterium P01_G01_bin.49
ACTCTGTTCAACAGTTAGTTCAATATCTTGAGGATAATGATTGCGCCCCCGAATAATCATCACATCCTTGAGTCTTCCGGTCACAAATAACTCCCCATCTTCTGCCACAAAACCCAAATCTCCAGTGCGTAAAAAGGGCCCCTCTTGAGTATTAGCCAGATAAGCTTCAAAGGTTTCTTGAGTCTTTTGGGGTTGTTGCCAATAGCCTTGAGCGACACTGCCTCCTGATAGCCAAATTTCCCCCACCTGATTCGGTTGACATTCAGTTAAAGTATTAGGGTCAACAATTTTCAGGGTTTGTTCTAACCATGCCTTTCCACAACTAACTAAGGTTTGGCTCTGAGCTTGTTGAGAAGAAACTTCAACGATACGATTGTCTGCTAAAGCTTTTTCATCAATAGTCTTCTGTTTTGGTACCTGAGATTGCAGACCACCAGTAATAAATAGAGTGGCTTCAGCCATACCATAACAGGGGTAGAAAGCATCTGGGCGGAAACCACAGGGGGCAAACTTCTGGGCAAAGGCATTTAAGGTTTGAGCACGAACGGGTTCTGCACCATTAAAAGCGACTTTCCAACTACTCAAATCTAAGGTTTCGAGTTGTTCAGGTGTTACTTTGCGAACGCATAAATCATAGGCGAAATTGGGGCCGCCACTGGTAGTGGCCCCATAATCAGAAATAGCTTTGAGCCAACGATAGGGTCTTTGCAAAAAATCTACAGGAGACATGAGAATACAAGGAATACCTAGATATAGAGGCTGTAGGATATTACCAATGAGTCCCATGTCATGAAACAGAGGCAGCCAGCCCACGAAAATTGTTTGATCAGTATGACCAAAAGCCTGCTGAATCATGCGCTCATTATGGAGCAAATTGCCATGAGTCACCATCACCCCTTTGGGATTTCCCGTAGAACCCGATGTGTATTGTAAGAAAGCAAGATCTTCTTGATTAATATCAGGCAAATTGAAATTCTTATCTGAAATCCGTTTTGGAAGGTTATCAGTGGCTAACCATTTTAAACTTGACAATTCTGGATAGTTGACTAAGCTTTCTTCTAACTTACCTTTGATAGTGCTAGTCGTTAGCACCTCCGTAGCTTGACAGTCTTTGATAATCGTTTGTAGTCTGTCGAGAGATTGATTGCGCTTGGGTGGATAAACAGGAACCGCAATAACTCCAGCGTATAAACAGCCAAAGAATGCCACAATAAAGTCCAATCCAGGGGAATACATCAGTAAAGCTCGTTTTCCTTGTAATCCAAGGTTGTAGAGAATAGAGCCAAGCTCCCTGGCTTTTTTATCCAATTGCCCATAAGTTAAGGAACATTTTTCTGCTTCGCCTTTATCTAAAAAAGTATACACAGTGTGTGACGTTTGATATGATGTCCTTTCTCTGAGAAGACTGACTAAACTGTTTCCAACATTTGAGAATGGGGATTTTTCTAGCTGATACATGGCTTTTTGTGACTTGAGACATCAAATGTTAGGAGTTTACACCATCGCTATTAAGAATGCAGAGCAAAAGTCAAAAACTGGTCAACACAGCGACTATCCTTTTAAATCCGACTATTTAATTGAGTAGTGCAGAAAATATCAAGACTTTCTAATATCAAGCTCATGATTTTTACCTAAGAGTACCTAGAATGATTTGGGAAATTTCAGAAAAATAACGGATACTAACAAGTCTTTAGTCAAGTAATATAAGTTTCAAATAAAGTATTCAATGGCGACCTGATCATTATGGTTTCTACATTTAAAACAGTTGATGATTTTACTAATTATTTGTCTCCAACTGACAATATTCAATCTTTATCCAACTTATTAGAGATTCTGCAATGGAGAGCTATCAATCAACCAGAACGAAAAGCTTATACATTTTTACGAAATGGAGAAACAGAATCAATTCATTTAACTTACCAAGACTTAGATTTACAAGCTAAAAATATTGCTGCAAAAATGCAATCTCTAAAAGTGATAGGAGAAAGAGCTTTACTTCTATATTCACCAGGAATTGAATTTATTTCTGCGTTTTTTGGTTGTTTATATGCTGGTGTAATTCCCGTTCCCCTTTATCCGCCTAAACGCAACCCAAATTTGTCACGACTTCGATTAATTCTTGCCAATGCTAATGCTAGACTTGCATTAACGACTCACGATATATATAAAAATATAGAAAAACATTTCATTAACACGCCAGATTTAGCAACATTAAACTGGTTTACAACAGATAACTATCAAGAAAATCTCGCAGCAGCCTGGTATCCTCCCGAAATAACTAGCAATTCTCTCGCTTTCTTACAATACACATCGGGTTCTACGGGAAATCCCAAAGGGGTGATGGTGACTCATGGCAATTTGCTCCATAATGAGCGCATGAT
>JBCDDV010000755.1:0-2379 GCA_039180145.1 Cyanobacteria bacterium P01_G01_bin.49
AAAAAAGAGAAAGAGTAATTTAAAATGATGCTAAAAAAGCCAATGCTAGAGAATATGCAATAAACTCGCTTACTGGCTGTGTTAATGGTATCTGAGGTTAAAAAATAAGAGTGGTGTTTTCTTTTCAACTACAAAAACAATGCGGTCAGACTCAAGGGAGGGCAGGCACTTGGATAACCCCTCATGGGTTAGTAGAAACCCCCCGTTTTATGCCTGTAGGAACCCTAGCAACGGTTAAAGGGTTGACCCCTGCCCAACTGCAAACTACTGGCGCGCAAATGATTTTAGCCAATACCTATCATCTCCATCTGCAACCAGGAGAAAAGATTATCGAAGCGGCTGGGGGACTCCATCAGTTTATGGGCTGGGATGGGCCGATTTTAACTGATTCTGGGGGTTTTCAAGTGTTTAGTCTCAGTGAACTGTCCCAAATTCGAGAAATTGGCGTTACCTTTCGCTCTCCTAGAGATGGACGGATAATTGAATTAACCCCAGAACGGTCGATTCAGATCCAAAATGCTCTAGGGGCCGATGTAATTATGGCTTTTGATCAATGTCCTCCCGGAAAAGCCGACTATGAAACAGTTGCTGCTGCCACAGAACGTACCTATCGCTGGCTAGAAAGATGTATTAAAGCTCATCAACGCCCTCAAGATCAGGCTTTGTTTGGCATTGTTCAAGGCGGAATTTATCCTGAGTTACGCACCCAAGCGGTTGCTTCATTGATTGAATTTGATCTACCTGGTTATGCTATTGGTGGGGTTAGTGTGGGGGAAGAACCAACCTTAGTACGAGACATCGTCAAATTGACAGCCCCGTTGCTTCCTGAGTCGAAACCTCGCTATTTGATGGGGGTAGGAACCTACAAAGAAATGGTGATGGCGATCGCCTCTGGGGTAGATTTGTTTGATTGTGTGATTCCCACTCGTTTTGGTCGTCATGGAACAGCCTTAGTGGCAGGGGAACGCTGGAACCTGAAAAATGCCCGGTTCAGAGAAGATTTTACCCCTCTTGATGCTGACTGTCCTTGTTACACCTGTCAAACCTTTACACGAGCTTATCTGAATCATTTAGTGCGATCGCAAGAAATGCTCGGTTATATCCTCTTATCGTTACACAATGTGACGGAATTGGTCAGGTTTACCCAGCGCATTCGAGACTCAATTTTAAACGATCGCTTTATGACAGACTTTGCTCACTGGTTAAATTAACGACAAGCGTTCACAGAAAATTATCACTATGATATAATTAAAAGTTCTAGGTAGACGCTACTATGGCGCTCAAAAACGTCTCTAAAGACCAATCACCAACCCTACACCAATTTTTACTCAGGAGCCAGTTAAATTAAGATGATTAAGTTACGCTTAAAAAGATATGGAAAGAAACGAGAAGTCAGTTATAGAATTGTTGCTATTAATAGTTTAAGTCGTCGAGACGGTCGCCCTCTAGAAGAATTGGGATTTTATAATCCCAGAACAGATGAAACTCGCTTAAATGTTCCTGCCATTGTCACTAGACTCAAACAAGGCGCACAACCGACTGATACAGTTCGTAGTATTCTCGAAAAAGCGAAAGTATTTGAACAAGTTAATGCTTAAATCTACAAATGAATCTAACTTAGCTCATCCTGGTACTGCTGATTACTTGAAACTAATTAGATTTTTAGTCGAACCCCTTCTAGAATCACCAGATTCTTTGAGTATCGACTGTGAACAGGTCAATAATAATCAGCGGATTTGGATTCGTCTAGCATTTGAAGAAACGGATAAGGGAAGGGTATTTGGGAGAGGTGGACGCAATCTTCAAGCGGTTCGTGTTGTCTTAAAAACGGCAGCAACAACTGCCGGCCAATTTCTTCATCTTGATATTTACGAGGAGTCCCATCAAGAATCTAATTCGGGTCACCGCCGACGTTATGGAACCGAGGGAAAATTTAGCAGAACTCGCCCTCGTTCAAACCGTCAAAATATGCCCAAACTATCAGTCAAGTCCCGTTGGCAACAATAATTAAGTTATTGATCACTCTACAATTTCAGATGAGTTCAACCCCCTAGATCACCCTAAAATAGATCTCAGGGGGTTATAAATTTATAATTTCTGATAAATTTTAGAAAAAGAAACTTTGAATAGATAGCGATCGCCAAAAATTCACTCGTCACTATCCCCATTCGAGCTACTTACGATGCCTAGTAAAATCAATCAATCTATCATCCCCAAGGATATACCTATCATGCTATTTGATGGGGGATTTCAGAGAAACTCAACTCAAGGCGCAGCCGCAGCTATCTTATTGATTCCCAATGAGAGACGCTACACTGTCAGTCAATTAATTTCTTTGACCCGCAAAGATGAAGCAGAGTATACAGGCTTAATTATTGG
>JBCDDV010000756.1:0-2377 GCA_039180145.1 Cyanobacteria bacterium P01_G01_bin.49
GCTCAGTTTGCTGAGAAGTTATCCACTATTTTAAGATCTTTAGGTAATCAAGTTTTAGGGATAGTTGGGGGAACAATTGGGACAATTGTTAATATTTTAATTATTTTAGTTTTAACGGTTTTCTTGGTTTTAACAGGGGAAGATATTTGGACAGGGATTTTTAGTTGGTTTCCCCAACCTTGGGATGTGAAAATTAGAGAATCTTTACGAAAAACGTTTGAAAACTATTTTGCTACTCAAGCTATTTTAGCTGGTATTTTAAGTGTGGCGCAAACCATTGTTTTTTTGATTTTACAGGTTCCCTATGCGGTTTTATTTGGGGTTACCATTGGTGTCACGACTTTAATTCCCTATGCTAGTGCTGTGACTATTTTGGTTATTAGTGCTTTGTTAATGTTTCAAAATTTTCAATTAGGATTAATTGCTTTCATTTTAACTATTATTGTTGGACAAATTAATGATAATATAATCGCACCAAAGTTAATGGGGGGAATGACAGGATTAAATCCAGTTTGGATTATTGTTGTGTTACTTATTGGCGGTAAATTTGCCGGCGTTTTAGGATTATTAATTGCTGTCCCCTTAGCCAGTGTTATTAAAATAACCATAGACGAGCTACGTTATCCACCAGAGTTGCAAGAGAAGGAAACAGTAAGTGAATTTGTGGTGTATGGAGATCTAGACCTTGAAGACGCAGAAGATCAATCAATAATTGATAATTTGAGAAGACAGGAAGAGGATTAGAAGATAAATATTATAAAAAGGCTTTTTTTCTCATAAAAATCTTCCTCCCTCCTGCTACTCACTTTGTGCCAAGATTTAGTTAACTGACGCTAACATGTTGTTTTTGAGGTACTATTTGTTGTTCCATAACCATCTTGACACCATTACTCGGTGCCAAAGTAAACCCTCGACGTTGGGGTTTAATATTTTGCTCTTTAACCAAACTTAATTGATAATTAGATAAGATTGTGGCTAACACTAACTTGATTTCTAATTGAGCTAGTGCGTAACCGATACATAGGCGGTTTCCTCCCCCAAAAGGATAAAATTCCGAAGCCGTATATTGACGCTCTAAAAAGCGTTCTGGTTTAAATTGCTTCGGGTTAGGATATAAGTCTTCCCGTTGATGAGTTAAGTAGATACAAGGAGCCAACATTACATCTCTATCGAACTGATATCCCCTGATTTCTACGGGGGAATTAGTGATGCGACCAAAGGTAACTAAACCAACTGGATAAAGGCGTAAAGTTTCTTGGCAAACTGCATTCAAATAAGGTAATCTCGCCACTTGCATTGGATCAGTTTTGCCTTGGCATTGAGATAATTCTGTTAATAATTTCTCTTTGACTTTCGGTAAGTGATGAATCCAATAAAATGCCCAAGCTAATGCAGTTGCTGTGGTTTCGTGTCCTGCCACCAAAAGGGTCATTAATTCATCTTTTAGTTCTTGATCGCTCATGGGTTCACCTGCCTCATCTTTTGCTTGCATCATGAGGCTGAGAATATCCTCTCCCATTAATTCTGGATTTCTGTGTCTTTCATCAATTTCTGCTTGTAATAGTTGATCAATTTTGGCAGATTGCTGTTTCATTTTCTGCCAAGGACTATTAGGAATCCAAGGTTTTTGTAAAAATTTAAAGAACATAAAGCTAGCTTCTAAAGGAGAAGCAAGGCTATCTAACATATCACCAACTAGAGGTTTTAATTCTTGATACCTTTCTCCTTCCTTGATGCCAAAAATAACTTGAATAATCACTTCTAGGGTAATTTGTTGCATGGTTTGACGTATGACAAAGGGCTGACTTGTTTGCCATTCTTTGGTAATTTCTTTGGTAATATTACAAATACTTTGACTATAGGTTTGTAACCGTTCCCCATGAAAAGGTGGCATCAATAATTTTCTTTCTCGTCTGTGGCGATCGCCATCTAATCCAACAATAGAATTATCTCCCAGCAGACTCATGAGGATACCATTAGTTCGTCCCGCTTCAAATTGTCGCAGATCAGCGTTAAATATCTCTCTAACTGCTTGTGGATGACTAACCATGACAAAGGGAGGAAACCCCATCATGTGAGTTGTAAACATATCACCATATTTTTCAGCATTGCTTTCGAGATAATTCAGAGGATCAAGTATCCATTGTATTAATTGTAGCCAAGCAGGATCTTTTGGCCCGTTAGGAAGATTTGCCATGAGATTCTTATTAATTATGGTTGATATTTATTGTTTTATTATAGCAATTCTTTTTAACACAACTCAGGTGTTTGTATCGGCTAAAAATCCAAGAAAATCACTGATTTGGACATCAAAAAACTCTCTTTGTTGTTGGATAACTAAAATAAATTATGTTTTTAATTTAAAGACTTTTACTCA
>JBCDDV010000757.1:0-2372 GCA_039180145.1 Cyanobacteria bacterium P01_G01_bin.49
CGACAACTCTTCTTTTAGGTGCAGTAATAGTTTGCACGGGATGGGGTTGATCTAAAGTCATCAGCGAACTGTTAACTGAACCCCCTTGTAGCTGATATTCAAATACTTGACCCGAACGACCACAAAAGAGATGATTTGCCTGGACTCTCTGCAAACGGTCTAACATTTGCCAGGGTGGAGTTTCGGGGTTTAAATCATCGCTGACGCTAACAGTGCTACCGTGAATTAACAAACAATCTAATTCAAAGAAGCCAAAATGACAGTTGCGTAACCATTGTACTGTTTCACGAGATACGGAATCCCAAAGAATTTTCGTGGTTTCCATACCAAAGCGTTCTATTAATTCTGTGGGTTCTGCTGTCGAACCCACACCGTGTAAAGCAAAGCATTGTTCTTCCCACCAACCGATGCATACTTGAGGTTCTAATTCTCCAGGTAAAGGATTCTGAATTCGTCTAATTACTGTTTCGCTATCTGGGTTAGCTGCGATGATATCGCCCAAAATATACAATGCTTCTACTTTAACGCGCTGGCGTTTTATATCTGCTAATACTGCTTCATAAGCTGCGATATTTCCTTCAATTCCGCTTAAAATTGCCCACATCGATTTGAGTTTTTATAAGAATGATAATCATTATATCTTTCTGAAGATGATGTTGGAGATGAAGATTAGTTTAAAAGAGCGATCGCACGGATGCTTTACCAAATATTTTTACTATTTCTCCCTAGAATGCCCTAATGCAAATTTTGAACAGTTGCAGTTTGGAAAGTGGTACAATGAACAGTACAATACATAGATTAAATCATGGATATTCACAGTGCTAGTCATGCTAGAGCCAATCTGTTTAAGTTATTAGAACAAGTTAATCGAGAGAGCAAACCTTGCGTCATCACTTCTCGTAAGGGTGATGGGGTATTAATTTCTAAAGATGATTGGGAAAACATCCAGGAGACATTATATTTACAGTCTATCCCAGGAATGCAGCAGTCAATTATAGAAGGTATGGCCACTCCTTTGTCTGAATGTATTTCTGAAGATGAATTAAAGTGGTAGATGGTCAATGGCAGTTAAAGTTTACTAAGCAAGCACAAAAAGATGCTAAAAAACTTGCTGTGGCCGGATTGAAACCTAAAGCACAGCAATTATTAGAAATTCTCAGACAAAATCCTTTTACCTCACCTCCCAGTTACGAAAAACTCCAGGGAGATTTAAAAGGCTCTTATTCTCGTCGTATTAACGTACAACATCGCCTAGTCTATGAGGTTATAGAGTCGCAAAACACAATAAAAATTATCCGAATGTGGTCGCATTATGGAGAATAAAGAGTGATCGCTAATTTATTCTCTATAATGAAAAACATATTTGAACAAATTGAGTAACCAATGAAATCCCTGCAAGATTACACAATTGTTATTCGTCCCGATGACAATAATACATTTGTTACTTATGTTCCTGCTATTGAAGGTTGTCACGCTTGGGGTGAAACTTCAGAAGCCGCACAAGCAGAATTAGATAATGTATTCACCATGATATTAGAAGAATATCAAGAAATGAACCGTTCTTTTCCTCAAGATGTAGAATTACTTGTTGCCAATGCCAGCTAAAGCAAAGGAACTAGAAAAAGTAGCAAAGAAACTTGGATTTAAAAAAGCCAGACAAAAAGAATCTCATGCATGCTGGAAGCATCCTGACGGAAGAGCAACGACTATTCCTATTCATGGTCAAGCAGAAATTGGTAGCTGGTTATTTTAGGAAATACTCAAGCAAATGGAAATTACAGAAGAAGAATTTAATCAACTTCGGTAGCTAATAATTCTATAAATGCGATCATTGTTAATGAAAAGAGGAGCACTCCTAAATGATCGCCGTTTTAACTATTGCCCTACAGTAAGATTCATCAAAATAGAGCGATCTTCTTTGTAACTGTTGCGCTTTAGTAACACTCTCAAAAATAGAGCGATCGCATGATCAATGGAGGAGTCGGATAACTCAGCATTATTTGACACCTAAAAATATCCTCTGTCCTCTATCCTCATTCTCTAGAATTGACCTTTTATGAACTAAAGATAATATGGTTCCACCTGTAAATTATCCGTTGCTGAACAGAAAACTTACAGGCGGTAATTCTTCAGGATTTGAGAGAATCGCCTAAGCAACTTATATCGTAAATAAACAGGCTGTTGAATCAAACTTACGCTTTCTTTGCCACAATAAACACTCCTTTTAATTTAAACATCCCTTTGCGTATGCTTTTGTTCGGTTGCCAATGGTAGTCAATTGTAAAACCAGCATCGCTCAAACTATTTTCCAATTCTTGACTGGTAAAAACTTTAACTAACGGTATCAAACCCAAAAATACTCCAATTGACGC
>JBCDDV010000758.1:0-2369 GCA_039180145.1 Cyanobacteria bacterium P01_G01_bin.49
GTCCTGCCATGCCGATGATGGCAGGACGGTTTCCAGGGGCAAAAAATATTGATGAATTTTGGCAAAATCTTTGTAATGGCGTTAATTCCATTGAATTTCTATCTCAAGACGAGTTATTAGCCAATGGCGTTACTCCTGACACCCTTAAAGACCCCAACTATGTTAATGCCTATTCCGGTTTTGAAGGGATAGAATCCTTTGATGCTGATTTTTTCGGCTACTCTCCCAGAGAAGCTGAAGTAATTGACCCTCAACATCGTGTTTTTCTCGAATGTGCTTGGGAAGCATTGGAAAATGCAGGTTATGACCCTGAACGTTATGGGGGTTCTATTGGCGTTTTCGCAGGGGCAGCCCTTAATAGTTACCTCGTTAATCTCTATGCCAATACCCACCTGAGACAGTCCCTGGACAATACCCAAGTAGTCATCAGCAATGTGATGGGGTTAATGCCGACAAGAGTTTCCTATAAACTCAACCTCAAGGGGCCTAGTTGTGGGGTGCAAACAGGTTGTTCAACCTCTCTAGTCTCTGTTCATCTAGCCTGTCAAAGTTTACGAAACCGAGAATGTGATACGGCTTTAGCAGGAGGCGTTACCATTGGAACTTTCGGCAAATCTGGCTATCTTTATCAAAAAGAAGGTATTGCTTCCCCTGACGGTTTTTGTCGTGCCTTTGATGCCAATGGGCAAGGGACAGTGTTTGGTAACGGGGTAGGTATTGTTGCCCTCAAGCGTTTATCGGTTGCATTGGAGGAAAGAGATAATATCTATGCCGTGATTAAAGGATCTGCCATTAACAATGATGGTTCCCAAAAAGTAGGACTAACCGCCCCTAGTGTGACAGGACAAGCAGACGTTATTGAAAACGCCCTTCAAAAAGCAGACATTTCCCCAGAAACCCTCAATTATATTGAAACTCACGGCACAGGAACCCCCCTTGGTGATCCCATTGAAATTGCTGCCTTGACCAAAGTATTTCGCCCTCGTACTCAGAAACAGCAGTTTTGTGCGATCGCTTCCGTTAAGACGAATATTGGCCATTTAGATGCAGCAGCAGGCATTGCAGGACTAATTAAAACCGCTTTAGCCCTAAAACACCAAAAAATACCCCCTAGTCTCAATTTTAGTGAGCCTAATCCTCAAATCAACTTGGCGAATAGTCCTTTTTATGTCAATACTCAACTGACGGACTGGCAACGCAATGGAACGCCTCGACGCGCTGGCGTTAGTTCCTTTGGGATGGGTGGAACTAATGCTCACGTTGTTTTAGAGGAGGCAGAAGGCGATCCCCCCAACCCCCCGATCCCCCCAACCCCCCGTATTAAGGGGGACAAAGGGGGGCAGACAGGAGGCAGTCAAATATTGCTACTTTCGGCTAAAACATCTACTGCTTTAGCAACAACAACTAAAAATTTAGCTAAGCATTTAAAAGAGCATTCAGGGCTTAACTTAGCTGATGTCGCTTATACCTTACAAATAGGAAGAAGAGATTTTGAATATCGTCATTTTATTGTTTGTCAAGATACAAAAGAAGCGATAAAACAACTAGAATCTTCTTTTTTGAATCATTCTCCAACAGTTTCGTCCCATCATCCCATAACGTTTTTGTTTTCAGGTCAAGGCAGTCAATATCTCAATATGGGGCGAGAACTCTATGACACTGAACCCGTCTTTAAACAAGAAGTTGATCGCTGCTGTGAGATTCTCCAATCACAGTTAGGAGGTGATTTACGGGAGATTACTTTTGGGCAAGGAGAAAAAATAATATCTAACAATCTACAATTTACAATTTACGCCCAACCTGCCCTATTTGTCATTGAATATGCGTTAGCAAAATTGTGGATGTCTTGGGGCATTCAGCCTAATGCCATGCTTGGTCACAGTATTGGAGAATATGTAGCAGCAACCTTAGCAGAGATCTTTTCTTTAGAAGATGCCCTTTTCTTAGTCGGAAGACGAGGACAACTGATGCAGGAATGTCCCCCAGGGGCAATGCTTTCCGTCTCTTTATCGGAAGCAAAGCTCAAAGATTTATTAAAACAAGATTTAGTCATTGCGGCTGTGAATGCACCCGAATTATGTGTAGTTTCTGGAACGTTAGAAGCGATCGCAGCATTAGAACAGGATTTAACAATTCAGAATATTCCCTGTCGTCGTCTCCATACCTCCCATGCTTTCCATTCTCCTTTGATGCAGCCAATTGTTAGGAAGTTTAAAGAAATAATCCAACAAATTCCTTTAAATTCACCCAAACTACCCTTTATTTCTAATGTAACAGGTACCTGGCTTACAGATGCACAAGCCACTGATCCAAATTATTGGACACAACACCTGAGACAATCTGTTCGTTTTAGTGATGGGATAACTCAA
>JBCDDV010000759.1:0-2369 GCA_039180145.1 Cyanobacteria bacterium P01_G01_bin.49
TCAACATTGAAGATACTCATCTTTTCCAATGATTTTTCCTTAATGTAGACCACTATTACTCCTATATATCCCTCGGGCGCTTTTAACCCTCTTGTTGTTGTCAAAACTCAGGGAAAGCACTTTAGGGCCTCCCTCCACTGTACGTTGACGCCACTGGTAGTGCGTCAGTAAAAAGTGGGATAAATTGCAAAATCATGCCATGACCAGGACTGATACTGCTGACGAACGTTACAAAAGCCCAATTTTTTTCTCAGGGCGATCGCTTAAAAAATCGAATAATCAAAAGCTAGATCGGGTCGTAAAATGGCAGTTCGGATGCTGTTTTTACCATCCAGTTTGAGGTAATGCTGACCGTATGACTCGCTAACATCTCCTAAGTTTGCTCGGTACATTTCAATACTGCGGCATCCTTGTAAAGCCATACAGACGAGTAAAATGCGATCGCGTAACACCTGTACTTGTTTGATTTTATCCGAGCGAATCTTTAATGTGGGGGCGACGGTGTTGAATATTTGCTGTAGTTCCTCGTCGGTCAAATATTTTATGGTACTGCCGACTTTTCGCTTCTCCTTTGGTGCTTTGACCCCGACAACAGGATTGTCCTTGACCAGTTGTTAGCCTAAAGGACGCTTCGCTCGTTGGCTTCCTTTCTCCCGTCTTTTACTATGAAGTAAAACTAGAAGCTAAGCCACATAAACCAAAGTTTATTAATCTTACTGGACAACATCTGGAAATCGATCTTATACTCCATGTACTTGGGGAGCATTATCTGTTCAATAAGATGTCAACACCTAGATCGAACAGAAGTCGCGAAAGGCAGTATTTCTCTCGGTCAGAGGTAATTAACCAATATTAAGTACCAAAAATTAACTGCTCTAGTTAAAGAGCTAAATTAATCTGCAAAAAAGACGAAGAAACGGCATAAAATCTGGTTTGTGCGCTAAGTTTTAGAACAATCGCTTTTTTATGATTTTATCCAGGCAACTTTCACACGAAGCAAATACACATAAACTTTTTGCTCTAGCTAAATTCTAATCCTTATCTACCTAGCGTAACAATGAGACATTCTGACGCTATTATTAGTAATAAGTTAAGTAAAACCAAAAAACACTCTACTAAATCTAGTGACAAGAGTAAATCCGATTTTAATTCTCGAAAAGAAACAAAATCTCCTACAGAAGCACAACTGTGTCAAAGCAAATTCTACGAAGAGTGCCCTGGTAGTGCAATAACTGATACTGTTTACACAGCAGGAGTGTCGGGCATGAATTTTTGGGAATTAAAACCAAATAGCTTAAACGGAGGAAAAGACTTTTCTTCTGGTAGGGTTGAATTGCAAATTCGGGATCGTTTCGACCTAACTGACTTTGCTGAGGTAGCATATCAAACTAAAGAAGTAATTGCTCGTCAGTTTGGCGAACAAACCTTAAAATTACACTATGCTCTAGCTGCCATCGCTTTCCGCAAGCCTGAAGCCTGGAAAGAAAAAATTACTGTTTCAGCTTCTAAACTTTTAACTGATTTTGGTGAAAGCAAAAAAAGAAATCACTACATTCCGAAAGCTGAAAGAAGCCTTAGCAAAGAATCTACTCGCTACTTATCAAAACAAGAAAAGCTACTACAACTCGCTCACCATGTATATCTACTTAAACGTCTAGAGGTCTGGGTTAAAGAATGGCGCGATCGCCACAAAGGGATTTTTACAGTTGAAATGTCAAATCTCTGGGATGTTTTCAATATTAAACGGATAGTTCAAAAAAGCTTGGATGGAAAAGATAGCATAATCGATGTTGAAATTACCTATAGTCCAGGCTCTTGGTTTGAAAAATTTGCTGGTCACGAGTATCTAAGAGAATTTGGCTATCTTAGTAGCGAATCATTGAAATTAGACCCTTACCGAGAAAGAATGGCTTTGAGAATCGCCTATTTTGCTCTTTTTGCTTTACAACAAAATAGAAGTGGTCGTTTTCAGATAGAAACTCTTTTAAGATACATTGGTTATGAAGAGGAAATAGAGATAGCTTTAATCAATGGTAGTGCTGCATCTAATCTAAAGCGTAGTTTCGAGCGTGGGCTTAAAACTTTAGGTAAATTCGAGCATCCATACAGTTTTATATATGATGCAGACGTTCCTGAATGGGTTGAATCTGACAGTAAAATTAAAAAGCCAAAATACTGGTTTAACAATTGGTTAAAGTGTTTAGGTACTTTGTATCAACCAGAAATACAGTCGAAACTCAAACCAAATTTATCTAAATCTGATTTCCAGGTTGATAAAGAACAAAGCTCAACCCAAGAAACGATATCTAACATAGATTTATTAGCCTTTGGTAAACAAATTAGGAAAGCACGTAAAGCTAGTAAAGAAA
>JBCDDV010000760.1:0-2362 GCA_039180145.1 Cyanobacteria bacterium P01_G01_bin.49
TAACTGAATACCTATATCTTTCTCTTTGGACTTTGCTATCATAAATTCCTTGTCAAAGTTATCTAAAATAATTAGTTTTGTATTGTTTGATAGAAAATCTGTAACATTTAAAGCATATAATTGTAAAAGAAGATCGACTTCATTAAGTTGATTAAGAGCAACTTGTACAACTAAAGCTATCAAGCATCCATTACCTAAATCAATTTTTTTTGCTAATTTAGACCACTGCATACCCATCGCAGCATATCTATATCTGTATGTAATCTGTTTTTTCTCAAAAATATCTTCTACTGATTGCCAATTTGATTGAAATGCTTCTCCAAAATTATTTTCTAACCAATTGGTTAACTGAGTAGGTTTTTTAGAAGATTTTGTTAATGATTTTGTTGATTCTAAGTTTTTATAATTTATTCTTGGGGTTGGAGAACATATTAATGGTAATTGACTTTCTAAGCTCTGACGAAGTAATAAATCTTTAACTGATAAAATTAGCAAGTTACTTCCAACAAAATTTTCAGGGTATAAGGTTAAAATAGCCCAAATATTATTAGCTAAAGCACTAGATACTTCTATAGCAGATTCAGGATCTTTAATATCTAATAATCGTGTTTGCTGAATAATAGAATCATCAACATTACAAATTTCAATTACTTCTTTTACTCCAGCTACTATTGCACCTGCTGCTTCAGAGCCATTAATATTTTGAGTAATAGAATAAATTTTTTCTAAGCCACATGAAGTCATGTACCCTTGAGCGGGTGACAACTGAAGAATTTTATAAGCTTTTTCAGCATCTGTAACAAATCTATGTCGGTTAAGGAGAGCTTCTAAGGTTAAGTCAGCATCTAATAGAATTCGCATTATTTTTTGCTTTTACCTCATAAGAAATTTAATATTATTTCAAGTCAGTTTTCTAGTGTTTTTTACCTAAATAACTTGTTTTGTTTTATTGTGTGGAAAGCAACATAGATATCGTATCACTTACTCTATTTTTCTCTTTTTCTGTCAATGCGTAACTTCTATAAAACGAAATATAGAAAGACTTTCACAATTTTCTGAGTTCAGATAAGATTTAAATTGTGCATCAAAATTTTGTCTTGTATCAGATAATTGTCTGTTTTCATTGGAAATTTCAACATCTCTCAAACATTTGCTACTTTTTTCCAACAGTTTTTCCAGACGTTGAATATCAAGCAACTCACCAACAAGCAAAACTGAGGAAGCATCCTTCTGCAAAATTCTTTCTAAGTATTGGCGTTTCCATAGATCGCTTACTTGCAAAGTGGGCAAGCCAGAACCGTCAAAGCACCGAGGATTGCAAGTAACGATTGCTCCAATATTCATTTGAGTTGCACAGACTACCTCTACTGCCGATTCAAAGTCTACAAAACTTAAAGATCTTGCTTTTCGTAACAAAGTAGAGTCAACAGGACTAATTTTAATTAGTTCTTTTATTCTTGAAATTAATGTATCCGCAGTTTCGGGATCTCCTAGTCTTTTAGCAATTGAATGAATTTTTTCCAGACCAAGCTCAGATACATATCCTTGGACTTGTTCACCTTGAAGAATCTCAAATATATCTTCGACATTCTCAACCAGACCACTTCGATTGAGCAAAGTTTCTAGGATCAGATCGGCATCAAAAAAAATCTTCATTACTCACTTGCCTCCACCCTCTGGGAGTTGAAATTCTGCTGATTACTGCTCGCAGCTGGTTCATGAGTATTGATTAATCTACGTAGATCATCTAGTGAACGTTTCTTTTTACTAGTAGTTGACTTTTCAGACTCTGTATCAGGAACATAATTAATCAATTGGTCTGGTGAACATTGAAAAAGCTTGCATAGTTTAATTACTCTTTCTATCCAATCCAGTCCACTTCTGCCTTTCTCCCAATTGGCAATAGTGTTTTCTGTAACACCGAGTAATTGTGCTAGCTCTATCTGCGTTAACCCTATCTTTTCCCGAAGGTCTGCTATTCGGGAGACTGGCTTCATTCTATCCATAGAATGCTATTTGATTATCTACATCTATTAGTTTAGCAAATTTGCCTAAAATAATTTAGGCAAATAAGTTAAAGGTATAAGTGAGCATTAGGTACTTCATTACAACGGAGGCTGAGACTGGTGAAAAAAAACAAGCTTTATAAATTTCTTGAACTTTTAGAATGGTTTAGAAGAGGAGTAATTGTTCCGATTACAGTAATTCGTTTTGTAATTTGGCTTTTTTCTAAGTTCTAAAGCAGGAAAGTTCAAGGGATTAAATCAAATTAGCTAGCATCGCATCTCTTGACGATTAATTATCGTCAAGAGATGCTTTTTATGTGTATGCATTGACTTTGCTCTTCACTCTCAATTCCATA
>JBCDDV010000761.1:0-2359 GCA_039180145.1 Cyanobacteria bacterium P01_G01_bin.49
CCCTTGTTTACGGCGATAAACTTTCCCAATAGTATGAATTTCACGAGTTTGCTCAAATAGTTTTTCTTCTGTTAATTGCCATTGCTGTAAAATTAAATCCAGATCTTGGTGCATTTGCCTAGCCCCTGGAAAATTACGGTAACGAATACGCAGTCTGGCTAACTCTGCCAAATTATAATCATTAGAATTTTCCCCTAATAAACTATTAACAACTTGACGATCGCGTTTTTCTTGGGGATGTTGTTGATCTTGGGCCATAGATTTATATTATTCGTCCAATAAAACCTCGATTTGAGAGTCTGGTGTCTCATAAAATGAAGCAGAGAGTTCCCAAACATTCACCACTCTATCAAACCCTCCAGAGGCTAAAAACTGACCATTGGGACTAAAGGTTAATACTGTCGCCCAGTCTTTGTGCGCAGTAAGATGACGCAACAGTTGTCCTTGTTCTAAACTCCACAATCGTACCCCGTCAATACTAGCACTAGCCAAAATTTTTCCATTGGGACTAAGGGCGATCGATTGGACTTTACCTTGATGTCCTCTCAAAGTATCGAGTAAGTTACCAGTAGCTAGATCCCAAAGCTTAATTGTTCTATCGTGGCTAGCAGTAATCAGTGTTTTGCCATCAGGGGTGATCGCCAAACTAGTGACTGGTCGTGAATGGGCAGTAAACTCCGATACTAGCGTACGATCTCGAATATTCCAAAATCTCACTTGACCTTTATTATCTCCACTAGCCACCAAAAAGCCGTTGGGATGAATGGCCAAGGCATAAGCAGGAGTCCCAAAGTCTTCTAATTGATAAAGCAGGTGAGGTGGATCTAGTGTCCAGATACGAATGCCATCAAGGGCCCCACTAACGACCAATTGACTATCAGGGGTAATTGCTAAATCTAATACATAACTGTAATGGTCAAAAAAGGTAACCTTACTTGACGTACCAGGCCATCCCCAAAAATGAATATCGGCATCTTCTCCACTACTTACCAGTGTTTTCCCATTAGGAGAAATGGCTAATGTTAAAACGGCTGAACTCTGCGATCGCAAAGTATCGACTTCATCTCCATCTGCCAAAGACCAAAATTTCAAAAACGGCTCATTAGTTCCTCCACCACTAACTAGGGTTGTTCCGTCAGGACTGAAAACCAGAGAGCGAATGGGGGTAGTGTGGCCAGTTAAACTATATTTTAACTCTACACCAAAGTTTTCCTGGGTTGTATCTTCTTGTGCTAGAAGGGTTTCTTGTTGTTGCGGCAGTAATTGACCCTGACTCGGCAAACCCCAACTTTGACTAATAAGAATAAGAGTAGCAACTAATCCTCTAACATAAAGTTTTGGTTTTTTCTGGGTGTCCTGATGGTTAATCATTATCCTCAATATTCGGGCAAATAGTTTGATTTATCTGTTCGGGTAGAGGCTTGTCTTGCCAATCACCGAGAATTTCTTGTAACTCAGATTTTAGAACTTTTAGGGACTTAATTTGTTGCTCAACTTCCGTTAATTTTTTTAAAAGACGCTCCTTGAGGACACCACAAGGCAATTGTCCTTGATCGTAGATTAACAGAGCATCATGAATTTCTTCGAGGGTTAATCCCAAAGCCTGGGCCCGTTTGATGAAAGCTAAACGCCCCAAAACGGTAGGATGAAATAGACGATATCCTACAGGGGAACGTTCAACAGTGGGGGTTAATAAACCGCGATCATCATAATAGCGTAACGTTTTCACGGGTAACCCAAACTGCTTAGCAACTTCACCAATTTTTAACCACTGAGACATTCGCAATACCATCAGCGACGGGACTTATCATGAGTTAGAAGCGGTAGGGGAGTGCTTGAAGAACTAGGGGGGAGATATCGCCTAGGACTATCTTCCGTCAGTATTGGTTGGGATTTTTGTACTTGCCACCAGCGTAAAACAATGGCTAGGGTCGCCATAAACAAACCAAATGATAGTAGTGACCAATGTTGACCAACACCTCCCATAACCGCATCAACGGCACCAACCACTAGAATAAAACTAGAAATTGGCTCTTTGCGGTAAAGCGTTCTGAGAACACGAGGGAATAAAATGTTCATTACGTTGTCTTGATTAAAATCTAATTTCAGCTTATCTTACCTGTTACAAAACGACTGAGAGGAATTTCGGAGATTAAGCTCAACCTAAACTAATAGTTTACGGAAAAATCCCTAGTATACTACCGAGTCAATTCAGAACAGATAAAGTTACTCATTATCATAGAGGAAATAGACTTAACTAGAAGCTTAGGGAGTACACAAATAAGGCAAGCTTTATTCAGATCACAGCCAACAGTAGAAAACTAGTGAAGCTTTTCACGCTGCTTTACTCTCTACAACC
>JBCDDV010000762.1:0-2347 GCA_039180145.1 Cyanobacteria bacterium P01_G01_bin.49
CGCATTAGGGGTATTAATGGGGATTATTCATCAATTAACGTAATCTTTAAACCATTAATTAAACTTAATTCGTAGGCGATCGCCGCTCCAATAATTCCTGCGCCAATAATGGCAATGCGAGTCATATTTTTCAGATCAATTCCAATAATTATAGGGGTATAAATTGATTATACCCCTACAAATTTCACACCAGTTATTCTTGAATAACTAGTCATTGTTGATTAAATTAGCTTGCTTTGGGTAACAAATCTAAGAACGCATCAAGGTGATTCACTGCATCCTGATATTGTCGCTGAGCATCAGTATTATTGCGAGCTTTAGCCGCAGCGTCAAGACGCTCAAAATCGCTAAATAATTGCTTAGATAAGTCTTTGGCAGCTTTTTGATCTTTCGGTAACAAAGAACGGTTTAGATTATTCATTTGTTGCCGAAGTCCCCCAAGAGGTCCATGAATATAAGTTTGGGTGTCAAGCCAATTTTGGTCGGCAATAAACCCTTTTAACACGGACATATTTTCCCGTGCTTCTTCAATGGGTTCACTGAGAACTTGTAATTGTTCGATTTTCTCAGAAGAATAAGTCGTCGGAATAGATGCTTTAGGACTACCACAACTGACACAGAAGATGGTTACAGCAACCAACAGAAGAGACAGAATAGAGCGAAGGCGTGGCATAATTTTAATGTTTTAGTAATGATACTGAGTAAACTCCAACCTTGATTTTCTCAATAATTTAGTAAGTTGGTCAATATCTAGGTAGTCTCAATTCATGCCATTATCGGCAACCACCTTTGCCAGCGAGGATCTTGGGTTAAGTTAATTTAATTAATAAGCTTTATTTCAAGTTATGGTTAAATCGTTGATCTTTTCACAATTATGAAACTCCCTTATTTTTTGATACGCGTTCCTTTGCACTGTGCATCCTAAAGTGAGACTTGTCGGATGGCACAAGGTTCCTCGCTACGCTGTGGCGCGACTGCACCCATCTGCTTTCTTTGGTTCTGATGTTAGTGTTATGGCGCTGATTTCTACAACACTTGCTGACTGTCTAATTCTACTGCCATTAACAACTATTTTTGGAATTTTTTCTTAACTTCCTTTCGGCATCCATTATGACTGTAATCACGAATAAAACTGCAACGACAGTTTGTCAAACTTTAGAATTACAATAAATTTAATTTATCTAAATTTTCTTGATGTTGAAATTCAGGTCAGTTTGACAGTTTGTCTTTTGATTTATTGAAAAGATCGTGTTAGCTTTTAGTCGGTAAATTCCGGTTATTATTCTATGCATAATCAACTAGCAAATATTAATTTCATAACTAAGAAACTTAGCAAAATTAGCCTTACTTGTCTAACTGCTTTCACTGTATTGGCAGGAATTAATCCAGAAGCAGAAGCAGCCGTAATCACATTTGATGCTGAAATTTACGACTTTTCTAATCCCAATACTTGTATGCCACAACTACCCGATACAGGGGGTAAATGTTTTGTTCAAGAAGGAATTAATGTTGAAGCATTTTCGGTTCAAGAGACAGGAACTCCTTCTGCTTTTTTTAGTGAAGGCGGACATTTTCATCCAAGTGATTCCTACGAAGCACAACATTTTAGTACAACTGAGGGACTTTTAGGGGTATATTTAACCTTGCCAAATGGTCGTCCTTTTTCTCTTACCAGTTTAGACTATCAATTAAGAGAAAATGATAATGCAATTGAGGGTTTCACGACAGATGACACGAAAATTTTAATCAGCACTGAATTTGATCCCACTCAACCTGTTGCTTCGCAGTTTACTGAAATTTCTACTGGTAATGATACTACCTTACCGTTTCAAACCTTAGACTTTTCAGAATTTGACAATATCACTCAACTTTATATTACCAGTTCAGGAGACGTAAATTTTGATAATGTCACCCTCAAACCTATTCCTGAACCTTCCGCTATTTTAGGGTTATTAACCTTAGGAACTCTTGGTATTTTTTCAAGATTTTCCCGTAAGTCATTAAAAAAATAGAAGTGCGAGAACTCATTAATTAGGTGGTTAATAACCACCTTACTTGTTTAAATTTTAATCAAGCAAAAAAGACTAGCAATAATAGATAAAATAATAGTTAACCAGTCTCCATTTTTAACGTATAATGTTTCCGTCTTTCTAGGATAGATCGTACCTTGATGTAACTCATAGGTATCCAAATTAGATATCCACAAAGTCTCCCCATGAGG
The DNA here is from genome assembly GCA_039180145.1 of Cyanobacteria bacterium P01_G01_bin.49. Taxonomy (GTDB): domain Bacteria; phylum Cyanobacteriota; class Cyanobacteriia; order Cyanobacteriales; family Microcystaceae; genus JBCDDV01. The sequence goes on from JBCDDV010000762.1 coordinate 2,222, forward strand.
GTTAATAATGCTCATTATAGTGAAATTATGCCTGCTCAACATCATGCACAAGACATTATCCGTGCCATTGAAACTGATAGATGGATGGCAAGAGCAACTAATACAGGTTATTCAGCTATTATTAAC
>JBCDDV010000763.1:0-2345 GCA_039180145.1 Cyanobacteria bacterium P01_G01_bin.49
CTCAGTTCCTTGTCTCATTTATGATTACCATAATTAGAGTTGAGTTTATACTAGACTGTACAGTTTGATTATAGCATTTTTTCAGGGGATTTTCCTTTATTTTGGAAACAAAAAGCAGCAGAAAGCTGTAGGGGCAAGGCATCAAAAACTTCTCTCTACTGATAATCCGGGTTCGGGACAAAAAAATCTTAGTGTACAGTTGGGAGAACGGGAAACAGGGATTCAGTTAATAATTATCAGGAATTCTAATGAACAATAAACAATTTCCCGATTTAATCCTATTCTGCCCTTTGCAGACACGCCCCTACAGCAACAAAACGTTTTATCTGCCTGGGATACCCATGTACCAAAAATAGGTGGCCATCGGAATAGCAGTTGCCAACACCAGTAAAACAATTACCCAGATAGTTGCATTAGTATCGTCGGTATCTTCTGCACTGGTAAAGGTGCTGTCTATATTAATTTCTTTGGCAATAGGAGGGCCAGGATCAGGATCTCCCGATAAGACAGTAGTGAGGCGATCGCCTGCCCCCAAAAATGCCTGATTATATTTTGCCCCCTCTCGTAGAGGAATGGCAACGGTTTCTTTAACCACACTAGTTGCAATATCATCAGTGAGAAGGGACTTGGTGTCTTCTCCTTGACGCAAGGCAGTATTATTGGTGAAGGTATCGACAACCAGGACAACTTGATTGGCTTGCTCTTCTGGGTTAGGATACCATTTGTTCAAAATATCATCAGCTAAATTGTTAATGGTAATTCCATAGTCAAGACGACGAACCGCAATCAATCTAACTTCGTTACCTGTTTCTTCTGCTAGCTTACTTAACTGATTATTTAATTTATTTTCATTGCTAAAACTGATAGCATCTGCTTGATCGACAACCCAAGTAGAAGATCCAGCACTCAACTGAGGTAAATCATACACACCAGTAGCAGCAGCAGATGTGACGACGATAGTAAAAGTCAGTGCCAGGGACAGTATCAATCCCATCAAGTATTTTAGTTGTTTCATGGTATTTTGGCTGATATAGATAATGGCTTAATTGCACCCCATTATAAAAGATGGTTGCACCCCTTGAATAATCAAGATAAGAGTTGTCATTGACAATTAATCACCCATATTTTTGCTTTTTTATCTGAGTTTATTAATGAGTCGAACCTATCAAGCGACGGGAATTATTTTGAAAGGAATGCCCCTCGGAGAAGCTGATCGCCTTGTCACCATTCTTTCACCTGAATGGGGCTTAATTCGGGCAGTGGTTCCTGGTGCGAGAAAACAAAAATCAAAGCTCAGGGGACGTAGTGAATTATTTATGGTCAATCAGCTATTAATTGCCAAAGGGCGGTCGCTTGATAAAATTACCCAAGCCGATACTTTAGAATGCTATCTAGGATTAAGCAAAGAATTAGGCAAACTTGCAGCCGCACAATATTTAGCAGAATTAGTGCTTAGTTTAGCATTATGCGATCAACCCCAAACAGAACTCTATGAACTCTTCAACGAACATCTACGCCGCTTAGAAAGGATGTCCATCGCTGAGAGTTTACACGCCTATTTAGCCCAAGCAGTGTTTCATTTATTAGCGATCGCCGGTATTGGCCCCCAAGTTCAACGGTGCTGTGTTACTCAAACAGCGTTAATGCCCAATTTCCATGATCCTAGTTGGCGTGTCGGATTTAGTTTTGAAGCTGGGGGACTGATCGATTTAACGATTAAAGAAACCCTGCAAACGGCTCTAAAAATCCCATCAACCCCTGATAGCTGCTCTCTGCTCCCAACCATTAATTATCAACTTAAAGCAACAGAATTAATCCTGTTGCAACAGCTAAATTATTCATCCCTGCCCCATCCTGGAAAGATTATCCCAGCCGAAATCCTTGATAGAGTGTTTACCGTGCCTTGGGTCGAAGTAGAACAACTTCTCAGAAACTATGCTCAATATCAGTTGGGACATTCTTTTCGAGCAGCAACTTTGATCGATAGTTTAGGGTTAGGGTCAATAGACTTTTAGCATTCGTAAAATTGTGATTGAAACGGGGGCAAGATCTTAGGTAATCAGTGATCAGGTAACAGATTTTAAGGTTTAATAACAATTGTGTGATTCCTTACCAATTTCAACCCAAGCTATGGCTGTTTCTGATTCTGAAACCACTAAAAACACCACTAGAACAAGTACTGATGCTCCTCCCACCGACAAATTTATGGATCGCCAAACTAGCCCGAAGAATTCACCACGTCAAGGATTTGCCCCTGTTTTGGAAAATCCTAGATTCTTGGTTCTCTGGGTAGGACAAATATTTTCCCAACTGGCAGACAAAATTTATCTAGTATTAATGATCGC
>JBCDDV010000764.1:0-2345 GCA_039180145.1 Cyanobacteria bacterium P01_G01_bin.49
CTAAATTCTTTTATCCCTAGTCGAGGGTTGGGATAATTAATAAATTGGCAAAATAAATGAAGATCAAGATTGGGCAAAAGTCGGCTTTTTTCCTGGAGAGAATATTGATTGTTTTTGAGGCAATAAATTTTTAATTGTTCATCTTGCCATAGCCAGATTTCTTGAATCTCCAGACGACGATAAACTTCCAAAATTTTGATACTACCACTGGTGATAATAACCTCAATAACTAGGTCAGGCAATTCTTTTTCTGTCTCAAGACAATAACTTTCATCAGGTTCTTTACCAACTTTTCCTTCTTTCTCTCGAAATGTCGTAGATCCTAATCCCCAAAAATCAATTTCTACTTCTTCTAAATAAACTTCGAGGAGTCTAGCAATATTTTTCTTACAAATTTCATGACGACGACTAGGGGACATAATTTCTAATATTCCGTTCAAGTAGGTAATTCGATAAATCGAACTATCTCCTAATGCTTGCAGAAGTTTTCCATATTGTGTCCAAGTAACTTCTGTCAGAATCATTCGTTGTTCGCTATCGTTAAGAGAAGATCTCAAATTAGCTAATTCGGGTAATAATATTAAATTCATAAAATATTCTCGCTTGATTTATTATGTTATCGATCAATGTTTTAAATTAAATTCAGCTATCATATCTATATCTATGCTCAAAAGGCGATTGTTAGCGGTTGACTTGGGATTGGTAATCGGTCATTTAATCTCTTGAGAATCATAGTCCAATATTGACCAGGTTATAAATGCGATAAATTCAACTTATCGCCATTAACTATATTTTAATTTACATCTTGATTTTTTACTGTATAATTCCTCAAGATTTTTAGCTAAACCTATCCGGAAAGAATCTAAAAATTTTATTGATATTGAGAAAATTCCTAGAAAGAACCATAGGATATTAATAATTAATATTCCCTCAATAGCATTGATTATCAAGGATACAGTATGGTGTAGACAAACGTCATTTTTGTTGCTTTTCAAATTCAAAATTGTTCACGTTAAGGAGATTCTCTTATGGCAACGGTAAAAGTTGGTATTAATGGCTTTGGCCGCATCGGAAGGTTAGTTTTTCGGGCTGGTATTAATAATCCTGACTTTGAATTTTTAGGCATTAATGATTTGGTTCCTGCTCAAAATATTGCCTATTTACTAAAATATGATTCCACTCATGGTCGTTTTAACGGAACGGTGGAAGCACAAGAAGACGGTATTGTCGTCAACGGAAAATTTATCCCTTGCTTTTCGATTCGTAACCCCGAAGAATTACCATGGGGAGAGCGAGGAATAGACTACGTTGTAGAGTCTACAGGTTTATTTACTACCCATGATACTGCCAGCAAACATCTGACAGCAGGGGCAAAACGGGTGATTATTTCGGCCCCAACGAAAGATCCCGAAAAAGTTCGTACCTTTGTTGTTGGTGTGAACCACACCGAATATGATCCTGCTAAAGACCAGATTGTTTCTAATGCTAGTTGTACGACGAACTGCCTTGCCCCTATTGCTAAAGTGATTAATGATAACTTTGGCTTAGCAGAAGGATTAATGACTACAGTCCATGCCATGACAGCCACTCAGCCTACCGTAGATGGCCCTAGCAAGAAAGATTTTCGTGGGGGACGAGGGGCAGCCCAGAATATTATTCCTGCGTCTACAGGAGCAGCTAAAGCAGTTACCTTAGTCATTCCCGAACTCAAAGGTAAATTAACCGGAATGGCGTTTCGGGTTCCTACCCCTGATGTTTCTGCAGTTGACCTTACTTTCAAAACCAGTAAAGCAACCAGTTACCAAGAGATATGTGAGAAGATGAAAGCGGCTGCCTCAGCAGAACTCAAAGGCATTTTAGAGTATACGAATGAAGATGTAGTATCGATGGATTATAAAGGAGATGCTCACTCTAGTATTTTTGATGCTAAAGCAGGCATTGAATTAAATTCTAATTTCTTTAAAGTGGTTTCTTGGTATGACAATGAATGGGGTTACTCTTCTCGGATGTTAGATCTGATGAAAGTGATGCAAGCGAAAGAAGCAGAAGTAATGGCAAGCGTTTAGCGCGATTAAGTTTTAAGAGGTATGCTAGAGACGTTTCTTCAAGCGTCTCTACACAATTAGAATATTTTGCGATCGCTGACAAACGTCTCCCGTTAAAGAGTTTGTAACCATTGTCGAAACTCATGCTATGACTTTTCATATTTAAGGGTTTTAGCGATCGCTGGTAACTGTAAATAAGCGGGATAAGTTCCTTCAGCTTTGATGCGTTTAATTTCAGTTTCAGGAATGGGTAAGTGATGATAATCAGCGATCGCCTTGACAACGTCTCCGCGATCAATA
>JBCDDV010000765.1:0-2336 GCA_039180145.1 Cyanobacteria bacterium P01_G01_bin.49
CTAACATTTGTTGACCAGGAAATAAATGTCCTAGTCCTTCCCTGCTTAAGAAATAAAATACACAAATACCAATAATATCGTTGGCAGTCATCCTGGGTTCAAGGGAACGAAAGCTATTATCTTTAACACCTCGCTCCAAGATAGCAATCAATATTTCATCAATGCTGTGAATATTGATTTGTTTATAATAATTACCCTGATTTTGTAGTGCTTCGTAACACATAATCAACGGCCAATTGGGATTTTTAACGAGATTTGCTAGAAGACATCGCACATATTGTTCTAAAGCCTTTTCAGGAGGAAGATTATCTAGAGAAAGTTCTTGAAGTGGTCGCATATAGCGATTAAATCCTCGTTCTAGCACCGATATATACAAACCTTCTTTACTTTTGAAATAGTAATAAATCATCGCTTTGGTAACGCCAGTATTAGCTGCGATGGTTTCAATACGAGCGTTATTGAGACCTTGTAAGGCAAATTCTTCTACTGCTGCATCCAAAATTTCTGTCTGAGTCGCTTCGCTATCCCGACTACGAACAGACTTTTTAGAAGAGATCTTCTTTTTTTTTGAGTCAGCCATAAATACAGAACTTGTAATTTACCTTCGCGTTAATTAACGTGAGTTCGAGAAAAATAATTTATAGACCACTCGACTTTTTTCAGCGGTGAGACCTATTCCAGAGGCGTGGGGGCGGAACCATTTCCGCCCATTGAATGCCGTGAGGTTTCCTTGGAATCAGCACGCTTACCAAGAAGAAGTCTCAAGCAAGACCTGCTCTTGCCGAGGAACCCCCTCTAACTCCCCCACCCCCGGCGAGCTTCCTTGCTCAAATCCTGATTCTCTCCTTGAAAAAGCGATGTCAGAACTGGGAGGGAACCTCCCAGATTATCTGACATCAAGAAATCCTAACACCGAACACCGAACTCACGTTAATTAGCATAGGAAGAATTTTCTTATTATGTCAACGTTCTTGCGGATGCAAGCTGCGTTGACTTCGTCAATGGACAAAAACAAAAGAGCGATCCAATAGCAAAGGTTGACAAGTTAACTAAACATCACGTAAGTTAGTTGCAATTAAATATCGCGTAAGTTAGTTAGAAAGTAAGATATCGTTTTTAAGGAAATGTATTCAGCTAAAAAAATTATTTTGATTGGTGGGGGAATTGGAGGAGCAGCAACGGCTTTAGCTCTTCACCGTAAAGGCTTTTATCCTGTGGTTTACGAGCGTGTCAAAGAACTAAAAGAAGTAGGTGCGGGAATTGCACTTTGGGCAAACGCTACTCATGTCTTAGAAAAATTGGGCTTATTGGAAGAAGCAAAAAAAGTGGGAGTTATCACCACTAACTATCAGTTCAATTCTCAAAACGGTAAAGAGTTAGTTAATGTTCCTGTAAATGGTTTTGAGCTTCCTACGATTGGTATTCATCGGGCTGATTTACACGAATTGTTGTGGCGAGGACTACCTGAGAAACAATTTATCTTAGGAGAGACTTTTGAGCAATTTTCGCTACAGGACAATAAAGTTTGCGCTCATTTTGCTTCAGGTTTAACAGTCGAAGGAGATGCTTTAATTGGTGCTGATGGTCTGAGATCGAAAGTAAGAAGCGAGTTATTTGGGGAACAACCCCCAATTTTTCGCAACTTTACGACCTGGCGAGGTTTGACGAATTATATTCCCTATACATATCGCCCTGGTTATATTAGAGAATTTTTGGGAAAAGGAAAAGGATTTGGATTTATGATGCTAGGAAAAGGCCGTATGTATTGGTATGCAGCAGCCTTAGCTTCAGAAAAGCAGCCAGATGCGCCAATTGGCAGAAAAAAAGAATTAGAAAATATGTTTCAAGATTGGTTTCCTTCCATTCGTGAATTAATCGCTGCTACAGACGAAACTGATATTATCAAAACCGATCTTTATGATCGAGTACCCGCTTTGCCTTGGAGCAAACAAAATATCACCTTACTAGGTGATGCTGCACATCCCACGCTACCAACTTTGGGACAAGGTGCTTGTATGGCATTAGAAGATGCTCTGATTGTAACTAAATGCTTACTAAAATCTTCTTCATCAGCTATAGCTTTTCAAAATTATGAATCACAAAGATTTTCTCGCACGAAGTCAATTATCGAGCAGTCTTTACGTTCGGGACGAATGGGACAATTATCGCATCCAATTACGGTCAAATTGCGAGAAACATTAATGAAAATAATGAAGCAAGCGATCGCAAATAGTTTTAAGACTCTTCATGCTTACAGAGCTTAAGTGCGATCTTGAAGAGATCCGCCTAGCGGTGCGCCGACCCTGTAGAGTGGGTGTCACTATTTCTCTACCAAC
>JBCDDV010000766.1:0-2334 GCA_039180145.1 Cyanobacteria bacterium P01_G01_bin.49
GGATTTTAGTAAACTTAATTGGAATTATTACGGGTACGCTTGTTGTCTTTGTTTTATACGCACATTTAGAAATTAATCATTATAGTGTTGGCGTTACCAAAGATTGGTCAAAACTACTGCTTCGTTTGGCAATTTGTGGTGCTGTACAAGGATTTATTATCGCAGCCTTTCAACTTCTAGTCTTACCACTGAGAAGATTACGAGCAATTAAATGGTATCTCATTAATATAGTCAGTATGGCAGTAGGACTGATTTTGCCGATGACGTATGGGATCATAACCAATTTTGAACGGGGAATCACATTTAATGATTGTGTCGTAACTGGTTGGGGGCTGTCATGGATACTTACAGGAATAGTTGGGGGAGTAGTTGCCGGAAGAAACAAAAATCAAAAAATCCTGTGGGGAATTGTCAATGGAGGAGTTTATCTACTCTGGGGTATTACTATTACTTTTGGCGTTATATTTTTAGGATCAACTCTAGATAATTCGCCGAGTTTATTAACATTTATTGTTGGCTTTTTCTTGATTGGGTCAACCCTAGCAATAGGTGCATGGTTTAATAAATTTCTGTACAGGACAAAAAATGACCTTTCATTGGGCATTAAACATAAATAATAAAGGTGATTCAACTAAGTTAATTTGATGAAAGAAATTTACCTAAACAGTCATTAAACTTTTACTTCTTCTAATATTAGTTTAGAACTTTTGATATTATCAGGAATATCAATGGGATAATCTCCGGTAAAACAGGCAGAACAAAAACTATTGGGATCTTCCCCTGTAACTTCCAACATTCCTTTCCAACTTAAATAAGCTAAAGAGTCAACCTCAAGTTGTTGACAGATATCTTGAACCGATTTCGTGGCAGCAATTAACTGACTTTGGTTATCGGTATCAATGCCATAAAAGCAAGGATGGGTAACAGGAGGAGAAGAAATTCTCATGTGTACTTCTTTTGCCCCAGCATCTCGCAAAGCTTTAACAATTTTGCGACTGGTGGTTCCGCGGACGACAGAATCATCTACCATGATGATCCGTTTGCCATTTAGAACGTCTTTGAGAGGATTTAGCTTCATTTTAATGCCAGATTCCCTCATGTGTTGGGTTGGCTGAATAAAAGTTCGTCCTACATAACGATTTTTAATTAATCCTTCCCCGTAAGGAATACCTGATACTTGAGAAAACCCGATCGCTGCGGGAATACCAGAGTCAGGAACTCCCATTACCAGATCAGCTTTGACACAGGATTCTCTTGCTAGTTGATGCCCTAGACGTACACGATAGCTATACAACGTCTCATCGTGCATCCAGCTATCAGGACGAGCAAAATAAATCATTTCAAAAATGCACAATTTTCGCTTGGGTTGAACAGCCCAATGAAAAGAGGCTAGTCCCTCTTCTGTGATCCAGACCAGTTCTCCTGGTTCGACATCCCGTAAATAGTCTGCCCCAATAATGTCTAACGCACAAGTTTCAGAGGCGAGAACATAACGCACGGGATCGCCTTCTAAAACACCAATAACCAGAGGACGAATCCCATAGGGGTCTCTGACTCCCATCAACCCGTTAGGGGTTCCAATTGCTAAACTATAAGCCCCAGAACAGAGTTGAAAAGCACTAATTGCCGCTTCTAACCAATCTTTTCCTTGATTCACTTCCTGGGCGATCGCCACAGCAATCATCTCTGAATCGGTAGATGTATTGAAGTTGCAACCCCGTTTTTCTAAGGTTTGACGCAATTCTAAAGTATTGACAAGGTTACCATTATGTGCAAGAGCTAAATTTCCCAATCGGGTTTGACTAATAGCTGGTTGAGCGTTAGCTTTATGGCTTGACCCAGTTGTAGAGTAACGGGTATGTCCCACTGCTAGAGTGCCGATCAATGTCTGCAAGATTTCTTCCTTGAAGACCTGGGACACTAGCCCCATATCTTTGTGTAAATGTAACGTATCGCCGTCTATCGTAGCAATTCCTGCTGATTCTTGGCCTCGATGTTGCAGGGCATACAATCCAAAATAGGTGAGTTTAGCAACTTGTCTTTCAGGAGCATAAATTCCAAAAACGCCACAAGCTTCTTCTGGTTTATCTAAAGGATAATTATAATTATCCATAGGGGAATTTAGTAACTGATGGGTTGGGGAAAGTTTTTTTTTGGCAGTCATGCTAGGGGTTAACTCCGAAAAGCGGCAGTAGATAATAGATTGGGCAGTGATAATTTGAAGTTAATAAATAAATCTTAATAAATATTTAACTGTATCTTACCAGGGATTTGATGTTTTGGACGATGGGCGAAAAATTAATTATTTTGGCGATCGCCTTTATTCTTTATTTA
>JBCDDV010000767.1:0-2332 GCA_039180145.1 Cyanobacteria bacterium P01_G01_bin.49
ATATTTTTGTCTAGGTTCCTCTTTCTCGAACTCAATCTGATTTTTATAGCAGGAGTAACAGCTTCAGAATCTCCCATCATAACCCGCTAATGGTTACCAAGCGATCGCATAACATTAGGCGGGTTATGATGGGAGATTCTGAAGCTTTTACTCCTGCTATAAAAATCAGATTGAGTTCGAGAAAGAGGAACCTAGACAAAAATATCTGACGAATCATGAGTTTTTTCCTCAATTATTTTAAAGTAAAGGTTAATTGCTTATTTCCATAATTTTAAATCAATTCCTTGAAAGTGTATTAACCGACGTGCCGTTCTTAAAAATTGACAAAATAAGATAATTTCAACAAATAAGTTATCATTATCCCCTGCCTTTTAATATTATTTTTCAACTTGAGTCATACGCTTTTCTAAGTTCATAACTCTTTCTTTCAATTCGATAACGAGGGTTGATAACCGTTCAAATAAGGGGTCACTACGTCCAATTAATTCGCCATCAACGATCTGAGGTGAGGAACTAATTGGCGGTTCATTAGGAGAATTGCCTCGTTGTCGTAAATTAAGAATTGAACTTTCTAAGCGACTCACTCGCGCACTTAAACGACTAATCTCTGAACGAATACGATTATCATTATTACTGGCTGAAACAGGTACAATTTCCACTGATAGGATGATAATTAGTAAGGTAAGAGTGATTAGGAGGAGTAGGCGATCGCTCATCATTAAAATGGAAAGTGGCAAATACTTAGGTCTAGGCTAACTAAAAATTGTTAAGAAAAGAGGCACTTGAAAGCTTAAAATAATATTAAAAGCTCAATTATAGCCATTACGAGGTGTCAACTATGACACATCTATGCCAAAAATTCTTACTTCTCACCGTTGTTACAACATTTCTGATCTCTGATTATTCTCTTACTTCTGCCAACGATCTTAATATTCCTCGTTCCTCTGACTTATTCAATACTAATAATGGGAATAGTGGAGATTTAGCGGATTTAGAAGATAGAGAAGCCGTTGAATGGCCTTGGTCTATAGATGGTGATCCTGTCTACATCGATGATAATCAACCTAATGACAATATTTATCTTGGTTCACCAAATAACATCACTATCTTTCGAGAAACAAATCAATTGCAACTAGGAGAAGGTCAGCGAGTGAGGTTTCTCTTTCCCCTAACTGATTAAAAGTAGCGGAAAAACAAGTAAATATTTCCCCCTTGTGGTTGTGAGTTGTCCATAAATTCCCTTACGTCGAACTCAGGTTGAACTAATCTCATCTATCACTCCCACCCACTACTGAACCCCCCTTTTATTTTCCCCCCTAAGACATCAATGCAGTTAAGATAACTTCTTCCCAGATTGTTTGAGTTTACCGAGAAACTGGTCAAGTTGCTTCTGACTCAGGTTTGCTGAGGCAAAGTCTGACGGGGTATGACCTCCGATATTTGAGGACTGACAATGGACAATGAAAGCGTCTAAGGTAGCAAGAACTTTTTGAGCTAAAGCTTCTACCGTTTCACGGTGATGGATCTGCCGACTGTAGGTAAAGGTTAGTTGCAATTGCTTTTGGGCGATCGCTCCTGTTATTTCTATTAAGTAACGACGACTTCCCCTAGGACTACGAACCCATCCCACTGATTCTTTTGCTAGTCCTAAGATGAATCCTTGAGCAGCGATCGCATCGATTTGACCGAGGTAGTTGAAATTGATCTCTGGGGGAGTCTGAGTTTCTGATTGTTGTTTCAGATATCGTAAAACACCGTAATCAATTCCTTTTTTAGAGATCCGACGAAATTGCTCTTTGACAGATTTGATGACTTCTGCCAAGGAATTCAGGGAATTTAGCTCTAATCCTACCGGAAAAATTGCTGTAAACCACCCCACAGTACGGGAGAGATTAACACCTTCAAAAAGATCTTCGCGTCCATGACCTTCTAAGTCAATGACAAGTGATCGCTGACCTGTCCACTGACAAATACTCTGAGTCAAAGCTGCTAGCAAAACCTCGTTTATATAAGCATGATAAGCAGCAGAAACTTCTTCTTGTAAAGCGTGGGTTTGCTCAAGACTGAGGGTAATACAAACGCGATCGCTTGACGCAACCGTATTATTATTGATTGTCGGATAGTCCATTGGCAGAGAAACTTGATTGCTGTTTCCCCCCTTAGAAAAGGGGAGGTAGGGGGGGATTTCTTCCTGCTTTCTATGACTGTAATTTAGTAACTGTTTCGCCCAATCTTGATAAGAAGTGGTTTTTGGTGGCAATTTAACGGGTTGTTCTTGCGTTAACTGCTGATAAACTGCTACTAAATCTTCTAATAAAATGCGCCAAGAAAC
>JBCDDV010000768.1:0-2320 GCA_039180145.1 Cyanobacteria bacterium P01_G01_bin.49
GTTTACCTCAACTTGGTCATTTCATTTATCATTTATCATTTAGCATTTATCATTCGTAAGGACACGCAGGCTTGAGTCCTCTCCCAAATTTCTTCTTAATTTGCCTTGCATTCTGGAGGCGTGGGGGCGGAATTACTTCCGCCCATTGAACGCCGTGAGGAAACCTCCTCGCGCATTCCCAATCGGAGGAAACCTCCGAGGGGTCGCTCGTCAGAATTGCAAATCGCTTTCTCTCTGAAGGGAGAGGCTTGAAACCAAAATGTTTAACTCGCGCATGCTCTAGGCGAGGGTGTCTTGGAGGACATTCCCTTGCTCCCACCCCCCTATATCCCCCCGCGCATTTCTTTGGTCGGGGAACCCGACCGAAGTCGCTCCCCTACCAGGGGGGACAGGGAGCGGGCTTCCTCCGCAACCTCGCCGAGTCGCTCCGCACTCTACGAGACCGCTCGTCAATGCTCAATGTTCGGTCACTGGATTGCAAATTGAAGATTTTAGATTTTAGATTTTGAATTCATGACTTTTTTCAGTAGAATTAAGCATTTTGTTGTGCTTGAAGCGCATAATCTCTGAATCTTTCCAAGTCTGCCATAATGGTTGATTCAACAATGCGGCCTAAAAATAAACCATCCATTAATTTACCTAACCATCCTGGAATATCATAAGCAACGGTTAAACGAACAACACTACTCTCTTGTCTATCATAAAAGCGAATTGCCCCTCGATTGGGTAATCCATCTACTGATTCCCATTGTATGATTTGGTTGGGCGTGATCTTGAGAATTTTAGATAACCAAGTAAATTCAAAGCCACCACTGGCTAATTTCCATCGGGACAATTCGGGGTTTTCTTCTAAGACTTGAACAGAGTCAATCCACTTCATCCAACGAGGCATTTGTTCGAGATCTGACCACAAATTCCACACTAAATCTATCGGAGCATCCACTTCAATTTGTACGCTATGTTCTAACCAGTTTGACATATTTTTAAAAATCCAATTTTAATAAACAGAATAAATAAACAACTATTTTAATCAATTCGACTCTTTATTTTGTACTATTTGTAAATAAGGTTTCAATTGTTCAGCTTGTTCTAAAATTACTTGTGCTGCTTGTTTTCCTGAAATAGTTGCCCCTTCCATACTATCAATATAGTCTTGTTGAGTATAGCTTCCTGCTAAGAAAAAATTGGCGATCGGCGTTGCCTGAGAAGGTCGATAAATATCCATTCCTGGGGCTTCTCGATAAAGAGATTGAGCTAATTTAACTACGCTATACCAAGTCATATTCAGTTCTTGTGAAGAGGGAAATAATTCATGAACTTGCTTTAAAACGTGGTTAGCAATGTCTTCATTTTTAGCCTTAATAAAAGGGTCACCTGGGGTTAATACTAATTGCAAAAGTGATCCTTGTCCTGCTTTATAATAATCTCCAGGACTACTTAACGCTAAATCAGAAAAACAGGAGAAATCGGCATCGGCTGTGTACAATAAATTGTCAATACCAGCAACTTCTTTTAATTGCTTCTGTTTCTCTTTATCTTCTAATTCTGTGACCCATCCATCGAAGCGCAATTGCACTGTAGCGACGGGTACTGCTTCTAATTGATAAATATTATCAAAGCTAGACCATTTACGCCATTCTTCGGGAATTAATCGTTGAATGCCTGGTACATCACAAGCACAAACATAGGCATCTGCGGTAATGGTTTTTTCAGTTTCTCCATCGGCAACAATGATTCCTGTTACTTGGGGTTTTTCTTCTGTTTCTTGATACAAAATTTCTCTAACTCGTCGTCTTGTATAAATTTTTGCGCCGCGACTTTCTAAATAGTTAATGATAGGTTTATGGAGATATTCATGAGGAGAACCTTCTAACATTCTTAGGACAGATGCTTCTGTTTTTGTGGCAAAAAACAGAAAAATTGTCAACATACAACGGGCAGAAATATTTTCTGTATCAATGAATCCTAACGCATAGGCAATGGGGTTCCACATTCGTTTTAAGCTACCATTATTGCCCCCTTGTTTACGAAACCAGTCTGCAAAACTAATAGAATCTAACTCACGAATAGTTTTCATGGCCCCTTCAAAGTCTACTAAACCACGAACAATGGGGCTAGTTCCTAATGCTAAAGAGTTAGCCATTTTATCAATAGCAGACAGTTGTGAAGTGGTAAAAAATGCTTTTAATCCATGAAAGGGCGCACCTGTTAGAAAGCGAAAATCCAATTCTCCTACTTTTCCATCACGATTAATAAAGGTATGAGTATGTTCTTTTAACCGTAAATTTTTAATCGCTCCTACTTTCTCCATCAGAGCAAA
>JBCDDV010000769.1:0-2313 GCA_039180145.1 Cyanobacteria bacterium P01_G01_bin.49
GCTATGTATTTCTAGATAAAAAAGACAAAGAGCGTAAATAAATTTCAAAGCGAATCAGAGTTACCTATTGCTTAACGACCAAGCTTTTGAGAATAAGAAACCAGTCCCGCACTAACAACTTGCCCATAATTGTCGAGGCGATCTTGTTGTGCTGCACGAGTTGGAGCCATAAATGTATCGGTTAAACCCATTGAAGCAAACATGACAGTAGCAGCAAGAATGATGTAGTTGCAGACGATGGTGGTGTTGTTATTTGTGTTGGTGTTTAACATTTTTGTGACCTCTTAGCTCCTCTTGTTACTTTCACTATATTGGGTGATCAGGGGTGATGTCAGTCCCAAAACTTAGGTATATTGAGGGTTGTCCCTGTTCTTTTCTTTCCTCAGAAGTGGAATTAAGTAGAACTTTTTCGAGAATTGAAACTTCCCCAAGAGCTAAAGATAAGTCATATTAATGGATACTATTAATATAAATTTGTCAATGTATATTTACAGATTGTTACAATAACTGTTATATTAGTGTACATAAAGAGCAATCGGAGGTATGAACTATGTACACCACCACTCAACTCGATAACGGATTACTCAACAACTACGCCGTTGAACCCAAACCTTACTACGCTGAATATCCTGCTCCCTTTCAACAAGGTCGTTACTTAGTCCAGGGGGCGATTGCTGCATTATTTGTTACCAGCTTAGTGATTGTTTCTGCGGTGATTAGCTAAGGATTCCATATTCCATCTCTTGCTTGGATTAGCCTCAGTGTGACTGAGGTTTTTTATTGTTTGAGTAGATCACGATAAAATAGGCGAGTAGATACCAAAAATAAGTCACATTAACCTGTTGTGGAGATTACCTTTTTAGGAACCAGTTCCGGTGTGCCAACGCGATCGCGTAATGTTTCAAGTCTTGCCCTGCGTCTTCCTCAACGGGCCGAAGTTTGGCTATTTGACTGTGGAGAAGGAACGCAACATCAATTATTACGCAGTGAGGTCAAAGTCTCCCAAATTACCCGCATTTTCATCACCCATATGCACGGCGATCACATTTATGGGTTAATGGGACTATTAGCAAGTTGTGGCTTGGCAGGAAATGCTCAACCCATTGAAATTTATGGCCCACCGGATTTAGCAGACTATTTAAAAGCTTGTGCCAAATACTCTCATCTGAAACTCTCTAACCGTGTTCGAGTCTATGGAGTGAGTCCTGGTATTCTCTACGAAGATGAAGACTTTACTGTGAGTTGTGGGTTGCTCAAACATCGCATTCCCGCCTTTGGCTATCGCATTGCAGAAAAAGACCGACCAGGACGGTTTGATGTAGATAAGGCCAAATCTTTGGGTATTGCTCCTGGGCCTGTTTATGGTCAACTGAAACGGGGAGAAACGGTCACTTTACCCGATGGTCGTCGCATTCGAGGACAAGATCTCTGTGGGGAAACAGAAACGGGTCGTAAGGTGGTTTATTGCACCGATACGGTATTTTGTGAAGGGGCAATTGAATTAGCTGAAGATGCAGATGTCTTGATTCATGAGGCAACTTTCGCTCATCAAGATGCTCAATTAGCGTTTGATCGTCTCCATTCTACCTCGACAATGGCAGCGCAGGTGGCGTTAGGGGCAGGGGTTAAACAGTTGATTATGACTCATTTTAGTCCCCGCTATGCTCCTGGAAATAACCGACAGTTAGGGGATTTATTGAGTGAAGCCAGAGCAATTTTTCCGAATACTATTATGTCCCGTGATTTTATGACCTATGAGGTGTCAAGAC
Source organism: Cyanobacteria bacterium P01_G01_bin.49 (assembly GCA_039180145.1). Taxonomy (GTDB): domain Bacteria; phylum Cyanobacteriota; class Cyanobacteriia; order Cyanobacteriales; family Microcystaceae; genus JBCDDV01. The sequence goes on from JBCDDV010000769.1 coordinate 1,770, forward strand.
GCAGAACAAAGCAAGAAATAATAGAGGTTGTTTAGGCAATTGTTTTTGAAACGAATAGGAGTTTAACTTATGAGCGAACCAGTCACAGTCACTTACTCGTTAGAGGAAGTCCTCAAGCGCATGGAAGGCAAGCTAGACAACCTCCAGAAAGACGTAACGGATTTAAAGGTAGGACAGGCAAAACTCACTGAGAAAGTTGAGGGGATAGACAATCGGCTAAACGCTGTTGAAGGAACCCAAAAAAACCAAGTTTGGGCGTTGATTTTTCTTTTAGCTGGTGCTATTGCCACCACCGGAGCTAGATTATTTTTCGCTGCTAACCCATAATTCAGTTTTGCTAGTCACCGTGTCATTTCTTTATTAGGAGTCTGATTTACATTAAACTCTACTACTGATGGGCGATATACAGATCTTTTTAATAGTATCATGAAATGTTTATCACAACAGAACCCTTAAACTCAAGTGGAGAAGGAGGGGAACAGTTAGTCTGGGAAACCGTACAATCCATATTTTGTCAGAGGAAATGTCTAGGCTACTGGCGTTA
>JBCDDV010000770.1:0-2312 GCA_039180145.1 Cyanobacteria bacterium P01_G01_bin.49
GACGTTCAAATGTTCCAAAACGAATATGAGAACGACTCATGCGAATCATCACAGAAGAACGAGTTGGAGAAGGTTCGTCGCCTCGCCATAAAGATTCTCCTGTTTCTACTAAACTTAAACAGCGGGACGTTGTTACTCCCAAAGAATGCAATGCTTCAGCAGCGAGTACCTCCCTAACCCCTCCTTTCAAGGTTAATCTGCCATCACCTCCCCGCGAATAAGGGGTTTGTCCTGACCCTTTGGTACCGAAATCATACAGTTGACCATCAACCCCCCTAACCTGTCCATAGAGAAAGCCTCTACCATCTCCGAGAAAAGGGTTATACTCGCCAAATTGATAGCCGTGATAGCGTAAGGATAGAAAGGGACGAACTCCTTGGAATTTACCAAATGTCTCGATGAAATGCTGATCTTCAACAGCATCAGGGGATAATCCCAACAGAGGCAGTAATTTATCATTGCGAAACCGCAGAACATTTTCAGGAAATTCAGCGGCAGCTACTTTATCGTAATAGTCATCTCCCAAATTTTCTAGGGCGGGTTCGTAGTCGAGATTGAGTAAAGGATTATCTCGGTTTATTGTCATACAACTAGTTTTTTAAGGTTAGTCAACAAGTTTTGGGTTAATAGTCTCTGAAAGCTAATTACTATTTATCCAGTTAAATTGTATCCGATCAATTAAAGAACCTAAAAAAAGCTTGGCTAATTTTAACGATTAAACATCAGTCTATAGATTATTTTGCACATCTTTCTTTTATTCATGATCTATTCCTTTTGTATTATTGATAATGGCATCGGTTAAGTCTGCTTGGTATAAATTGGCATCGGTTAAATCTGCTTCTGTCAAATTTGCTCCCATTAATTTTGCTTTGACTAAATTTGCTCCCATTAATTTTGCTCGACTTAAATCGGCTGCAATTAATTTAGCACGAGTCAATTGAGTGTGTTGTAAATTTGCGTTGGATAAATTAGCCCCGATGAGGTTAATATCAGTTAAGTTGACATTAGTTAAGATAACGTTTGATAATTCTGCCTGTTGAAAGTTTCTTTCTCCTAAACGGTAGCGATCTAATAATTCTCCTCTATCAGTTCCAGTAATTTCTCGTTGTTGGGGTGGCGTATAAGTGAAAGTAAAATTATCAGTATTAAGGACATTTTTTAACTCTTGATAAAAACCATAGTTTCCGATGCCACTGAGATTAACCCAACCTCGCGATCGCGTGATGGCAACAAACAATTGATTTCGTAAAAATAGATTATCTTCTTCTTTAGCAATGTGATCTAATCCCACAATATAAATCATATCGGCTTCTTGTCCCTTGGCGCGATAAATGCGAGAGATAGTTATCGCACCATCACACCAAAATTGATGATAATCATTGTAACTTTCTTTTGTTAAGCAGTTACACTCTTTAGTGGCTGGAATAAAAATATCAATCCCTTGTCTGCTCAAAAAGTTAGCAACGGTTTTTTGCAGTTTAATCGCTTCAAAATATTCCCCTAAAATAATCACTAAAATTTCTCTACTGGGTCGTAACCCATCATGGCGTAAGTTGTGTTTAATTCTTTGTGCTAAAACACTAATTTCTTGATGTCTTGATAAATAAGAATTAAATTCAATGAGTGACTCTTTCCAGAGTTTAGGTAAAGGGTTAGGAGAGTTTTTAAGTGGTCTTTTGATAGTTATTTTTTCTCCTGCAATCAAATTACCTTCTATTTCATAGCCTAAATTGTTCCAGTCTTCTTTTTGACTCATTCCGGTTAAGATTCCCTGGGGTCTTAACCATCCCATTCCAATGCCATGGGCAGCAACAATAAGGTGATGAGGTGTACGGTAGCAACGATTCATTCTCTCTGTTTTATTAGTGCCGTTACTATCTTTACCAGTGACCAAGTTACCAAGGGTTTCCCCCAATATTTCACTAGCATTAGGGACTTTTAAATTGTCTAAACTTTGCAATTCATCATAAGCCCAAATTAAGTGTCTTTGTTGAGGAGAAATAGGGTTAATGGGTCGCAAGGACTGATAAGCTAACCAATAAAAGGGCTGTTTTCCTTGATAATGCCAATTTTCTGCCATCAAATCTTGTCCCTCATCAATTAAAATGGCATCAAATAATTGAGGAATTTTTGCCTGTTTTAACAGGTTTACACAAACTTCTCCTAATGCTTCCAAAGTATAATTCATTTAACCATAGTGACCGTCCTAGATCCGCCTACTCCACAGTCAGGTGTGTGTCTTCCATGATAGGGGTGGGTTTAGGGTGACTGGCAAGGGGGGAGAACTGTCGAGAGAATGAATAACAAGTTAC
>JBCDDV010000771.1:0-2307 GCA_039180145.1 Cyanobacteria bacterium P01_G01_bin.49
AACAGCTAAAGCATTAGGTTGGTCAAATTCAGCGAATTTAGAACTATTAGTTAAACTCCCTCAAAATGCTCCTGAAATACAAAACTTTGAACCAGATTTATTTTCTAGTTCTGTCAAAGTTACTGAAGATTTATTTAACCAATTTAAAAGCTTAATTACTCAACTTAAAGGAGAAAAACTGACCATTAATTTGACTCATTATCAATCAGTTATTGATTCTTCAGTTTCCCCTATCCCTACCGATGCTTGGTTGCCAACCCTCAGAAACCCAGAAGAACTCTATCTCGCCTACAGTGGAGAATGGGATAAACTAACTAGCGTAGCCCGTCAAGCAGCAGAAAGCGATTTAAGTTCCCTGCCTATTATCATTAATCTCTCTCAAACTACTTTTAAAACTTATATCGGGATGCTTTTACTGCAAAAACCGATCATTCAGCAAATAGATGCTTTTGTTCAAGTTCCAAAGCGATTTGGAGCGGTCTGTGACTTTCTTGCCTCCCACAACTGCGCTGATATACCTAACTTTAACCCTCAAAGGACTTGGCAAACTTTAATGCGTTGGTTACTGTATTTTTTGCCCCATCGTTATGCTGTCTCAACTCCCAGACATTCTGAGGTCTTTTACCGAATCAACATAAATTAAACCAATATAATTGTTACTTTCAAGCTTTCATTGTGGCTCTTCGTATGTTTATCAAGTAAAGAATACCGTAAGACTACTCCGAAAATGATTATTTTTACTATACCCTACACCTAGTCTACACTTTTACTTCTTCATCGCTCCGTTAAACAGTAAAGTCTAATCAGCATGAGTTCTCGCTATCAGCCATCTCGCCCCATTTACCTTGACTACCATTCAACCACTCCCGTTGACCCCAGAGTGGCTGAATTAATGGTCTATTACTTAACTACAGCCTTTGGTAACGCCAGCAGCATTGACCACAGCTACGGCGACGAAGCAGAAAAAGCAGTCTCCAACGCACGTTATGAGATCGCCCAACTGATTAACGCTTCTCCCAAAAACATTATCTTCACCTCCGGTGCAACGGAAAGTATTAATCTTGCCATTATTGGTCATATTCAGGGCATAAATTCCCCTAAACTCCCCCGTATAGCAGTTTCCCCCGTCGAACACAAAGCCGTTTTAGACACCGTTCAAATGCTGGCAAAAAAAGGACAAGCTAAACTCATTTATCTCAAGGTTGATAGTTTTGGACGATTAGATTTAGAACACCTGGAAAATACCTGCGCTGATGGACTTTCCCTTCTTTGTGTCATGGCAGCTAACAATGAAATCGGCAATATTTACCCCATTGAAACCATTGGCCAGATCGCCCAACAATACTCCATTCCATTCCTGTGTGATGCTTCCCAAGCTGTCGGTAAAATCCCCATTAACTTCAAAGACTGGGGCATTACTTACCTGGCCATTTCTGCTCACAAACTTTATGGCCCGAAGGGAGTCGGTGCATTAGTGATTGCAAAAGGCCATCATCTCGAACCCATTATCTTTGGTGGTGGCCATCAAAAAGGACTACGTTCAGGAACCCTCAATGTCCCTGGTATTGTCGGTTTAGGAGAAGCTTGTCGTCTGCGTCAATTAGAAATGGAACAAGATGAACAGCGAATCGCTAGGCAACGAGATCGCTTACAAACCTTATTACAAGCGCAAATACCTGATTTACAAGTCAATGGAGATACAACTGCCCGCCTTGCAGGTAATCTCCATATTTCTCTTCCAGAGATTCCTAATAGTGCAATGATTGCCAGGATTCGCCATCAATTAGCCATTTCCACAGGAGCCGCTTGTTCATCAGGAGTAGCTACTCCTTCCCATGTATTGCGTGCGCTGAAGTTATCTGATGAAATGATTGAAGGGTCATTACGCATTGGGATTGGCAAATTTACCACTGATGAAGAGATCGAGAAAGCTGGACACATTCTGACAGTCGCCGTTGAACAAATTCGCCCCTATCTTTTGTAACAACTTTATCAGTCAAATCAATCATCATCGTCGGTAAGTTGCCAATACTCCGGCATTTTTTTAATTAATTCCCTGTTCAATTTTTTAATTGTGGTATTAGCTTGTTTGGCATAATTTAGAAGAAATTCAAGTTCTTCTGAGTATTTCCGTGCATTCTGAGAAGAGATGTTTTTTCCTTCTTCATACCAAATCCGCTTAAGTAACCCCAGATATGAGCTAAGATAAGTGAATGTCTAGAAAAGCCCATATTGAAGCTCATTTAAGTTCCTCAGAGCTAAAACAACGTTATCTATCAGCCAAAGACCCCGTAGAAGCAAGACGCT
>JBCDDV010000772.1:0-2306 GCA_039180145.1 Cyanobacteria bacterium P01_G01_bin.49
CTTAGAGAAATTTTAATCTCTATCTCAAGCATTAGGTCTGGATTTTTCTCGAATTATTTGGAGATGATTCTATAACCAAAGAGGGAAATTTTTCTAAAAAACTTGACTAATATATTACTGTTGCTGCTTAATGGTAAGTAAACTAGACAATATCTTATCAATAACTATGAGTGATTTAATTGCTATTGCCTACAACGATCAATACAAAGCAGAAGAGGTTCGTCTCACCTTAGCCAAGCTACAAAAAGAGCATTTAATTGAACTCGAAGATGCCGCCGTTGTGGTTAAAAACAAAGAAGGCAAAGTTAATCTAAAACAAGCGATTAATTTGACAGCAGCAGGTGCTGCGAGTGGGGGTTTTTGGGGACTACTGATCGGGACTCTCTTTTGGGCCCCGTTACTGGGTGTTGCTCTCGGTGCTGCAGGTGGGGCCCTTAGTGGTGCCTTAAGTGATATTGGCGTTGACGACGACTTTATGAAAGAACTGGGAGAGACTCTCACCCCAGGTAGCTCTGCTTTATTTGTGTTAGTCAGAAAAGTAACGCCTGATAAAGTTCTCGAAGAAATTGCACCCTTTGGTGGCAAAGTCTTACGGACTTCTTTGAGCAAAGATGATGAATCTCAATTACAAGAAGTTTTGAGTAACCGAGGCATTGAACCAAAAACTGCTACTGTTTAGGTTTTTGATGAAATAAGTCCGCTAGGCGGACTTAGTCATTATTGTCGGTTAGCTACCTTTCGTGATGTGTAAAGCCCCTGCGTTTTAACCAGGGGATATAAGCGAATGGCTGAATTAATGAGGTGGCGTGGTTTGAGGTTCCCTCAAACCCTTGTGACCGCCGTTCAGCCGTGATGAGGATCGTTAATATATTCTATGAGTGCTAACCTTTCCTGTTGTATCAAACATATAAGAATGAGTCCAAAGAGAAGGAAGTTTTAACAATTCTGGAAATTCTTTTCTAAGACGTTTATTTGGAAAATATTTGAATAAGAATAAGCTGATGAAACACATAGCCAAACGAAGATCGAAAAATGAGTATTGGTTATTAGTAGGTTCACAAGCAGTACAAGATATTATTCAAATGATTTAGCCTTAGCTAAATTTTTTAGTATACGAGAATTTGTTGCCGAGAAAAAAGGTAAAATAGTTAGCTATATTGACCAGTGGTATCATCTACTAAAACTCGTTCTGAATGCAGTTTTGTTATCGATCAACTTAGTTTAAATGAACGTTATTGGGTTTGTCCTTCATGTAATACTAAACATGGACGCGATTCTAATAGCTCAACTAATATTTTAAAAGTTGGGACTTCAACTTTGAGGGTAGGAGATGTAAGTCTGTCTCAGACAGCTATTTCTGCTTGAGCCTTGAATCCCCCGCATTTTTAATCGGGGGAGTAGGTCAAAGTTACATTCCTGCGCCTGTAGGAATGTCGTCATTAATGGTGCTACCAGCAGCCCCAAAGCCATCAGGCTCTTTAACAAAACCATGATAAGCTTCCATACCATGTTCACCAAGATCTAACCCGTGCAGTTCTTCCTCGCGAGTGACCCGAATTCCTAGGGTGATTTTGAGAATTGTCCAAACAATTCCACTAAAGATCACGGTGAACAGACCAATGGCAACAATACCAATAATTTGGTTAATCAATTGACCAATGCCGCCACCATAAAAAAGACCTGTTTCTAGATTAAATAAACCAACTGCTAAGGTTCCCCACATTCCATTGACAAGGTGAACCGAAACTGCGCCGACAGGGTCATCTACTTTTAAAACGTTGTCAAAGAAACTGACAGAGTAAACCACAATGACACCAGCGATCGCACCAATGATCACTGCCCCTACATAGGATACGCCATCACAACCAGCAGTAATACCAACTAATCCAGCCAGAATACCATTGATAATCATAGAAAGATCAGGCTTCCTATCCCTAGTCCAAGAAACTAACGTTGCCGAAATTCCTCCGGCAGCCGCAGCTAAATTAGTAGTAACAGCAATATAAGGAACTGCACTATCTGCTGCTAATTGAGAACCAGGGTTAAACCCAAACCAGCCGATCCAGAGAATCAAACAACCTAGGGTTGCAATACTCATATTATGCCCAGGAATTGCTTGAGGACGACCATCGACATATTTACCCATTCTCGGGCCCAGAATTGCTGCCCCGACTAAAGCAGCCCAACCCCCCACGGAGTGAACCACTGTAGATCCAGCAAAATCTCGAAATCCCCCCTCGTCCCCCTGAAGATTATATAGCCAACCAGCACCACTCCATACCCAGTGGCCAGTAATAGGATAGGAA
>JBCDDV010000773.1:0-2303 GCA_039180145.1 Cyanobacteria bacterium P01_G01_bin.49
ATCAGGCAGTGATTTATCTCAAGCAGATTTAGAAGAAGCCGTTCTCAATGGTGCCATATTAAGAGGAACCAATTTAACACAAGTTTTGGAAAATAATGCTCCTTCTAAAATTACTTGTTCAACTTGAGCGCATAATAGATTAGCTTCTGTTAAATTGGTTCCTCTTAATATGGCACCATTGAGAACGGCTTCTTCTAAATCTGCTTGAGATAAATCACTGCCTGATAAGTTGGCATTACTTAAATCAGCTTGTTGTAAAATTGTGCCGACTAAGGTTACCCCCCGTAAATCACAGCCCCGAAAATCGACTCTACTTAAGTCTAGATGGCTGAGAACGGCTCCAGCTAAAAAAGCACCAGCAAAGCTAATATTTTTACTCTCAATGTCTAATAAAATCGCGCCTCGTAAGTCTGCATTGCGACAGTCTGCTTCAGTTAAATCGGCCCCTGTCAAATCGGCTCCTCGGAGGTTAGCGCGTAGCTTAGCACCTCGTAAGTTCGCCCCTGTCAAATCGGCTCCCGATAAGTTTGTGCTTGATAAATCAAGACCCGCTAATTCTTTAATTTTGCCGCTACAGATATCACTTATATTAATCGTTTGATTCATTTTTTTATTGCTAATTATTCTTATTTTAAATTAAATTTCTAAACGCCTAAACTTCTCACCTTGTTGCTTCTTCTAACCAAATGGCTGGTAGTTGACTAGGACGATCTGGCAAAGCCATTAATCCCATTTCCACAAGACGAATTACTGTTGTTAAAGACTCGACTAAGCTTGGATCAAACCAAATTCCACTGTATCCTTGGCATTTTTCTAAAGCTTCCCCTAAACTCAAAGCCAGGCGATCGCCTCTGGGTTGAGTGAATTCTTGGAAGTAGGCAACTAAGCCTAAAATTCGGGCTTCAATCATAATATCTTCCCCTTTTAAACCGTCGGGTTTACCACTACCGTCCCAATGTTCTAACTGATGACCGACAATATCTTTAATGGCTTTAAGTTCGGGCATGGTGGATAATAATTGGGCCCCTAACGCTGAGCGATTACGCCAAAACGCATAACTAGAATCGTTCAACTGATCAGAGGGCTGTGTAAACACTTCCGAAGGGGCTTCAGCTAATCCGATCCGATAGAGCAGTCCTGCTAAACGGAGTCGTCTCAATTTTAAAGTTGGTAAGTCTAATAACTGTCCAATGGTTTCACATAAAGCTGAGACTTGTAAGGAGGCTAGAGAGTTATAGCGATCGCGTTCATCTACTCGTTGCGCCATGCGTAAAAAGGCTTGTAGCTTGCTTGCTGCGAGATTACGATTCAATCGCAACGCTTGCCCTTCTAAATCTACGAGTTCTCTGGTTTGACGGCTAACTGTTATCAGTTCTTGTTGACTAGTTTGTAGATAGGTGACAATGCGAGAAACCACCCCGCTCAGATCGATGGGAACTTTACTAGGGGTTGTAGCAATTTCTGCCTGTTGTTGATTTAATTTTTCAGCTAATTCAGGATTATAGGGACTCATTCTTTTAATGAGAATTGAGGCGGCTTTTTCCACGAGAGTGCGATCAAACGTCCATAGTCCGTAAAATTTCCGTTCTGTGTCCCCTTGGGGTTGAGTATCAGCGCGATATTCTTCGGAAGAAAGCTCATGACACAGCACCATAGCTGAGTATCCTGGAGCTAAGATGATCAGATTCCATTCTTCAACTAACGGATCGTCATTATTGAGGTTGACTAAAGAAACTTTAGCTAATTGTCCGGTTTTATGACTTTCAAATCCACTATCAGCTACGGCTGCAATAGCAATATGACGGGAACATTGGGCAATCTCGTAGTAACGATCAGCTTCTTGTAAGTACCACTTTCCCCGTTGAAAAGTGACAAGCACTAGGGGTTGTTGATCAGGTGCGTTATCCGGCGTACTTTGTAAAATATGGTCTTCTAAGGCATGACAAAGGGCAACTAGGGTATTTTTGAAGTAAACGCCGTAACTTGAGGGTAGTTGACCATCTCGAAGTGATTCTTTGAGTTGATTTAGGGTGGACTCAGGTAACATTAGGAACTGGTTAAATGGAGCTTTATTATTGCGTTATTTTAAACTAATGATAACTATAGCTTATTTGATTCATCTATCATTTTCCTCTAAAAGTTTCAATGCTGACTAATTTAGGAGCCAGTCCTGAAAATGCGAGGAAAGTTGCATGGGGCATAATTTGGGGATTCTTTGATTTGTTGAACAATTTTAGCAAGATCATTAGGGTCAATTTGTTGAAGATAAAGCAGTAGTTTCTGACTATCTTCTAATAATTTAG
>JBCDDV010000774.1:0-2303 GCA_039180145.1 Cyanobacteria bacterium P01_G01_bin.49
GGGCCCTTTTTACGCACTGGAGATTTGGGTTTTGTGGCAGAAGATGGGGAGTTATTTGTGACCGGAAGACTCAAGGATGTGATGATTATTCGGGGGCGCAATCATTATCCTCAAGATATTGAACTAACTGTTGAACAGAGTAGTATAGAGTTGATCAGCGATCGCAGTGCCGCCTTTACTGCTGAGGCCAATGGAAAAAAGCAGCTAATTGTTGTTGCTGAAGTAGAACGTCGTTATCATGATCGTCGTCGCAAATCTACTCCTGTTTCTCCCGAACAAGACCAACGCAAATCAGATGGTCGCCGTGACCAAAAGTCAGTTGATCCAGGATTTGAGGTTGAACTCTCAAGTCCCCCCATCTTCGATAATATTGTCAAAAATATTAAACAAGCTGTAGCGAATCATCATGGGTTACAAGTTCACCGCGTTTTGTTATTAAGAGTTGGGACAATTCCTAAAACATCTAGTGGCAAAATTCAACGGTATGCCTGTCGTGAGGGTCTTCTACAAAATACTTTGACCGTCATTTATGACAGCAAAGAATAAACATAGTTAACGTGATTTCTGTATAGGAAAAGGGAGGCTAATTCTCTCTTTTTCGTCTTTCTCTGATTATTGACCAGAATAACTTTTTTGACCAATACTACTTGCTTGTTATTCCTCAAACAGATTACTCAGTCTTTCAACTTCGCTTTGAGCCGTATACATGGGAGAACCAGATAAAATACCTGTAACATTGCGAAATGGTTTGCCGATGTGCATTCCTTCATGATCGATCAAAAATTCGCGGATATCTTTATCGTGCATCGAACCACGCATTTTTAACACGGTTACTCCCCGTCTCATTTCGCCGTACATTTCTACGTAGCGGAGTAAAATAATCGAATCGGTAATGGTTGAAATATGAGCTTCGGTAATGGACGATCCTCCTAATAAGTTGGGGGTCGTTGACGTAAATAAGCCTCCTGTTTCCTTTTGTTTAATAAAAGAAGTCAACCCAATAATAAATTCTCTAAATCCTTTCAGTGTAGAAACCCTTTCTAAGGCAGATAAACTATCAACAGCTACCCGATTTGGTTGAAATTCTTCGATGATTTCTTTCATATTAATAAGATGATTTTCTAATCCTGTGGTTTCTGGATAACGACAGACCACTTTTAATTTGCCGTCCCGTTCCATTTGCTCAAAATCAACCCCCCAACCCGTAGCATTACGAAATAATTGTTCTCGACTTTCTTCAAAGGCAAATACTAAACATCGCTCATTATTTTTCACTCCTCCTGCCATAAATTCTGTCACCATTAAAGTTTTGCCCGTTCCTGTGGCACCAGACACTAAAATGACAGAGTCTCTGAAAAATCCCCCTCCACACATACGATCTAATTCTTCACTGCCAGACGTAATCCGAATATTAGAGGATTTCTGCTCTAATTCAATGGCAGATAAGGGAATAATTACCACACCCCGACCAGGAATAATCGTAAAAGGATATTCCCCTTTCTGGTGATCGGTTCCCCGACATTTGAGAATTTCAATGGTACGGCGACGCTTTTCATCAGCGAGAACGTTGCGCAGAATAATCACATTATCCGCCACAAATTCTTCAACCCCATAGCGACTAATATCTCCGTATTCTTGGATTCTTTCTGCTGTCATAATAGCCGTCACTTCTAATTCCCTCAGAGCAGATGCTAAACAAAATAGATCGCTTCTTATCTGTGCGCTATCATTTAATTGGCTAAAAATTGCGGCTAATGAGTCCATAGAAACCCGTTTCGCATTATACTTGCGAATGGCAAATTCGATGCGAGCAATCAACGCACCAAGATCATAGTCTCCAGTCACTACCGTCCGTTCTCCGGGTTGGGGAGACACATCAACAAAAGCCCATTTGCGCTCTAATTCCCATTGAGCGATATTCCAACCAAATCCTCGCATATTTCTCCGTAACGCTTTTGGGGGTTCTTCAAAGGTCACAAACACTCCGTTTTCTCCCCGTTTAATCCCTTCGACGAGAAACTGACAAGCAAAAATAGTCTTAGAACTGCCAGTAGTTCCAGCGATTAAGGTAGCTCGTCCTTTCGGGAGTCCTCCTTCGGATAAAAAATCAAAGCCAGGAATGGCAGTTTCTAATTTTTCAATGTACTCTGGTTCGTTATCTTGACTCATCAGTTCTTAATTAGGTTTTATAGGGGTGAATAACGGAAAATGATCCAATGTTTATTGTGCCTGTTTACTTTAAACTTGCCAAGAAAAAACCAATTATTTTACGCTTCAGAAATGACATCTAACCCCAATAAAAC
>JBCDDV010000775.1:0-2300 GCA_039180145.1 Cyanobacteria bacterium P01_G01_bin.49
ATTTATCGTTAGTTTATTTAATAACTCTTGAGTGATTTTTTCAGGCTCTTCGGCTTGCATAATAGCGCGAACGACAGCAAATTTTTTTCCTCCTGCTGCGATTACTTCGTTAATATTAATGGGATCAATTCCACCAATAGCAAACCAAGGCACCGAAGAATTTTTAGACGCATAGTTTACATAGTCTAACCCAGCAGGTTTTTTGCCGATTTTTGTCGGAGTTGCATATACTGGGCCAACCCCAATATAGTCTGCTCCTTCTGCGATCGCTTTAGTCATTTCTTGCTGATTAGTAGTTGAGCGTCCGATAATTCTATTAGGCCCTAATATCTGTCTTGCTAATCTAATTGGAATATCTTGCTGTCCTAAATGAACTCCATCTGCATTAACCGCTAAAGCGAGATCAGCCCGATCATTAATGATGAATAAAGCATCATATTGGTGACAAATTTTACATAGCTCTCTTGCCGTTTCTAAACGGATTATATCATCAGCATTTTTTTCTCTGTATTGTACTAATTTTAAGCCTCCTTGCAAAGCCTTTTCAACAATTTTTAAGAGATTTTCTTGAGGAGATGTCACCAAGTATAAGCTGGCATTTTTGAGTTTTTGATAACGATAAGATTGTAATAAATGACTTTCTAATGTATAAACTTGGTAGCGAATTTTTTTAAAAGAAGCTCCCATTTTAGGATCATAAAGTTTTCCGTATTCTTCTAAGACTCTTAACCCCTCTTGCACTCGGCATAAATTAGCTTGTAATAGTTGATCAATGCTACTTCTTTTTTCTTCTTGGGGGTGAGATAATGAGATACCTGGATCATTGGGAGTATCTCTAGCCATGCGTAAATCCGAACTATGCCAACGGGCAATTTCTTGACGCATTTGCTTACAATTTTCTGCTAAATTACTATTTTCTAAACCTAAACGACACCATTCTTCGATAATTCTTAATCCTTCCCTCGTGCGATCAAGATTTGCGTCTAAAATTCGAGGAATAGATAAACTTAAATTGATATTTTGTGCCATAATTAACTACTTTGAGCAATCCTAAAGCCTGCATGTTGATAAAAACTGGGCCGAAACCAATTTCGATAAAATTTTAAGGCTTCTGTCCCCTGAGTTATCCAAGCTCCTCCTAACATCATTTTATGTTGATTATCAAAAAATGGGGCAGCATTATCTTCATAAAGAAAGTGTGGTTTAAACCCTGGTAACCCATAAAAATCTTCATCTAACCATTCCCAAATATTACCCCGAAGATCCCAAAGTCCAGATTCACTTTTAGCCGTTTTTAATAAACCGACAGGGTTAGGAGAACCGAATTTTAAATTAAGATTGTAATCGTGGATTTTATTGATATGTAAACTATTTTTATCTACTGTCCCGTAAGTTGCTAAATGCCATTCTGCCTCACTCATTAAACGGATATTTTCGCCTTTCCAGCGACAATAAGCCATTGCTTCATAATAATTGACTTCTACGGGCCAATCTAGGGGTAACTCAAATTCATCAAACATTGCTCGATAACGATAGTCACCATTTTTAGGTTGCCAAAATTTAGGATATTTAATCTTATTTTGTTGCTTCCACTGCCAAGAAATATTATCCCAATAAGCCTGATTTTCGTAACCATTTTCATTAACAAATTGTTTAAATTCTGCATTAGTAATCAGATATTTACTGGCAAAAAATGGTTCAACATCCACAAGGCGATCGCCATATTCACAGTCCCATCCATATAACGGCAAGTCTTGAGATTTGCCTAAATTAGCTACACCTTTTCGGACTAAAATCATTTCATTTTTATCAGAAATGCCTTGAAAAGGAGCATATTGCCAACCATGAGGACGTTGAACTTTTTCAAGAGGAAGCTGTCGTATCAACATCGAAGAAGTTTCAACATGAATCCGTTGATGTTCTATGCCCATCATTAAGGCCCAAAGGGGATGATTTTGATGAATAGGTGTGTTGAGTGGTGTTTTATTTATCAAGTCTAAAATGATAGTATATGCTTGATTTCGATAATTCCAAACAGCGTCAACTTTGGGCCAATTCAGATCAGCGATCGCTATATTTAATTCTTCAGAGGTTTCAGGATCGACGCCAAACTCAAAGAGTATTTCGTAGTCTGAATTAAGAGGATTTTTTAATAATTCGACAGCAATTAATTTGTTAATATAAAAAGCAGCAGAATGACCTAAATAAAAAATTAAGGGATTTCTTAAAGGATCGGGATTAAGATAAAAAGTTTCTTTTTCAAGAATACTTTTCATTAAAATATCTTCTAGATGCCACGC
>JBCDDV010000776.1:0-2297 GCA_039180145.1 Cyanobacteria bacterium P01_G01_bin.49
ATGAACAAACACCTATGGTTTGGGAAGTCAATCGTTTTTGGTATTTATACAAAATTCAACTCTTAGAAAATTGTTTAAATAAGGACAGTACGTCTATAACTCATTATACTCAATAAGAGAGTTGTGTTTGGGCTGTTATTCTATATGGGCATTGATGCTGAGATTAGCCGTTTATTAGATTTGATGCCAGCTTCTGGGAGAATGCTAACAAAAATTGTCAGTAAACCTCAGCAGCTACAGGTAATTGATGCGCCATTTTCTCCTCCTTGGAATCGAGATAGCCGCCCTATTTATATTAATTTTGATCTTTGGCGACGGCTATCTCAAGAACAGCGAGATTTATTAATTTTAAGAGCAACTAGTAGCTTAATCAATATTCGCTGGTTTAAACCGGATTTATATCAATGCATTATTTTAGCAAGTGTAGTAGGATTAACGTTTCAAATCACACAAGGAGATGCACTAGGAATTATTCTTTCGGGTGGATTAGCTGCCATTGCTACTCGACAAATTTGGCAAAATAATCGTAGCGTTAAACGAGAATTAGAAGCTGATGAAGCAGCCATTAAAGTTGCCGTCAGAAGAGGCTATACTGAAGTAGACGCGGCTAAAAGTCTTTTAGAAGCAATAGAAAGTGCGGCTAAATTAGAAAAGCGTTCTACTTTAAATTTCACTGAATTAATTCGGACTCAACATCTCAAATCTCTAGCAAATATTTCTCCTGTTGGCATTCCTGATAGTCTTAGCTATTAAATTTACCAGCCGCTATTTACCTAAGTCTTTACTACTTGTAAACTGCTTAAAATCTCCTCACTACATCCTGTAATCATCCCCCCTAAGGTTTGTATTTTCATTAAATATTCAATCCCCTCACGAGTAATTATTTCCCCTGGCATCAAAACAGGAATTCCTGGAGGATAAGGACAAATGAATTCCCCACTGATGCGTCCAATACTGTCATTAATGGCAATTGTTTCTGTTTGAGCAAAAAATGCTTGACGAGGAGAGAGGGAAAGGGGTGAGGGAGTGAGAGGGTAAAGAGGTAAGGGAGTGAGGGGGTGATGAGATGATGGGGTGATGAAGGTTAACTGTTTAAACCCTTCGATTAACTGTTGAATATCTTGTCGAGTATTGCCAATAGAAATAATAAACGCTAAATGGGATAACATGGGTAATTCTGCTGTTACCCCTAATTTCGTACGTAAAATTTCGTCTGCTTCTAAGCCACTTATTCCCAAAGAAGTTACCTTAACTGTTAATCTAGTTGGATCTAAATATTGATATCCTGGGCAATTTTTGGGTAATTCCAAAACCGATAATCCTGCAATTTGTTTAATTTGATTTCGAGCAATTTCGGCTAAATTTATGGTTTCTTTTAATAAAGTTTGACCATGTAATGCCATTTGTTGTCTTGCCCCATCCAAAGATGCTAATAATAAGTAATTGGGACTGGTAGATTGAACCAATTGTAAAGCTTGACCAATACGCTGCGGGTCAATGCGATCGCCCTTAAGATGTAACATAGAAGCCTGAGTCATTGCCCCTAGTACCTTATGGGTAGATTGTATCGTTATATCTGCCCCAACTGACAAGGCTGAAGGCGGTAACCCTTCATGAAAGTTAAAATGAGGGCCATGAGCTTCATCTACCAACAGAGGAATATTATAGCGATGGGTAATTTCTGCGATCGCTTCAATCTCCCCACAAATACCGTGATAGGTAGGATAAATCAGTAAAACAGCCTTGACATCAGAATTTTGCTTTAACGCCTCTTCTAGGGCATCTGGCGTAATGCTATAGGTAAGATCCCAATCAGGATTATATTCAGGACTGAGAAAAATCGGCATTGCCCCAGAGACAATTAAACCTGTAATGAAAGATTGATGAATGTTGCGGGGTACAATAATTTTATCCCCAGGGCGACAAGTTGCCACAATTGCCGCAATAATGCCACAGGTTGAGCCATTAACCAAAAACCAAGTCTGATCAGCCCCAAATGCCTCTGCTGCTAAGATTTGAGCTTTTTTAATAGCCTCATCAGGAGCAAATAAATTTCCCAATTCTGGTAATTCTGGCAAATCAGCACGAAATACTTGTCCTCCCAGCAAATTTCTTAAAGGTTCAGGTATTCCTTGTCCTTGCTTATGACCAGGGGCATAAAAAGCCGCATCTGGTCGATTTGCCAAGGTTTCTAATGCTTCAATTAAAGGCGTTTCTGTTTGAGAGTGCCATAAATCCTCTTGTGATGCTTCCATTTTTCAATATTTATCAGCTTCTAATTCTTAGTTCAAGGTAAC
>JBCDDV010000777.1:0-2293 GCA_039180145.1 Cyanobacteria bacterium P01_G01_bin.49
AAGCAGTTGATGAAGTTGCTATCCCAACTTTAGTAGAGGTTTTGGGCTTTAACAATCCAGGTGCTGCGGTTGCTGCTGTAGATGGCTTGATCAAGATAGGTGAGCCAGTTGTTCCCTACTTGTTAAATAATTTAGATGGTTATAACTACGGCGCGAGGGCATGGGCTACCAGAGTCTTTGCCGGTATCGGCGATCCCTCGGCGTTGGATTTACTGTTAGAAGCTGCGGTATCTGACTTTTCTCAAAGCGTCCGTCGTGCAGCAGCTAAAGGTTTAGGGAGCATTTTATGGTCGAAACTACCTGAGTTAGAAGTACCAACCGCACAAAAGAAAGTATTAGAAGCTCTTTTATTAGCTACAGAAGATGGAGAATGGGTAGTACGTTATGCAGCCATTGTTGGTTTGGAATCCTTGGCGACCACTTTGGCAGAAAGTCAGCCCAGCCTGTTATCAAAGATTGACGTTAGATTTAAACAATTAATCGATACCGAACCCGAAGCAGCGATCCGCGCCAGAATAAAATACGCCAAGAGCCGCGAATAGTAACCGTTCATTCCCTCCTCCGAAAAAGCAAGCGAAAATTGGGACAAAGCGAGCTCGCCATGTCCATTGATTAATTACTAACAGGAAATGGTGGTGGAGCAAGACCTTTTCGAGCAAGAGCCAAAACCTTAGCTATGTAAATCCAAGGATTAATATCTCTCAGACGACAGGTTTCAACAACACTCAACAAAGAACTGTAAGCCAAACTTCCCTCGCGGGTGCGAGTGCCAAATCCAATCTGTCGGGCAATCACAGCATGACGTAATGCCCTTTCCGCCTCATTATTGGTGGGTGGTAATTCAGGATGATGAACAAAAGCGATTACGGCATCCCAATCATTGAAAATCTCTTTGGCTAAGGCTTGTAACTTAGTATGGTCAGCCTTTTTTCCTAGATGACAAACTCTTCTGAGACCAGCGATTCGTGTACGAATCAGACGATTATCTTCACTTCCCTCCGCAATCTGGGCAATTAATTCTTTGAGGTCATCTAAAATCCATTGTCCGATTTGAGCAGCTTTTTGATTAATTGCTCCTGTTATGGCAATGGCTTTACGAATCAAGTGAGCTAAACATCTCTGTCGTTTGGGATGAGAACGATAGGCGGCATAACCATCAGTGATTAACCAACCCAAAAAAGCTTCTGTGACCAAATGGGATAATTCTTCTTTTCGGCGAGAGCCAATATGAAATACTGCGGTTTTAGTAGTGACAGCGACCCACAACCAATGAAGTTTTCCGCTCTCGTACCAATGAGTTTCATCCAGATGTAAGATATCTGCTTGTTGCAGTTGTTCTACTAACTCCTCTACTACTGGCACACAAGCAATTCCTGCCTCTCGGATACATCTATCTATGGTTCCGATGCTTAGTTCTGTGTTGGTCCAATCTTTTAAAAACTCTTGAATTTTTGTCCGACTCATTCGGTAGCGAACGCTTAATGAAGCGATGAATGTTGCGAGGAATGCTCCTACTAAAACATACTCTGTAAGTTGTAAATCTTGGCTACGTCCTTCTACTACCGAAATAGCTCCTGTGCCTGGTTTGGCATGGGTGCGATGACCACAACTACAAGTTGTCTGATAATAGTGATGTAACTGAGTTACGATCCGAAAGCCAAATAATTCTGGTTCTAGTTCTAGGACATAATATCCCATATATCTTTGGGACTCTGATTCTTTTAAATCCTGATTACAAGCAGAACATTTATGGGGATAGTGTGGAATAATCACTTCAGCCTTCAGGGGATGTGCGCGTCCAAATCCTTTGCTTCCTGTTTGTTTTCCTGGCTTTCTATTTGATTTTCTCCCCTTGGGTTTTGCCCCTGTCTCCTCTATTTTTTTTTCTTCTGTTTTGCTGTTTGTATTGTAAGGATTATTCTTCGATGGAGGCTGAGAACTATTGGAGGAATTCCGTTGTTGCTTTTCCCATAAATCTGTAGCTAGGAGATGTAGATTTTTGGCTACTTCCACTAATCTCTCTTGAGGGAGAGACTTGAAGTAGTTTTCGTTCATCTGTGCCAAGTCATCTTTATCTAATTTAGCCATGTTTTCAAACATACACCACCATGACGCAATTAGCTCATTTAGACTGGGGGAAGTGAACGGTTACACTTTCATATTGCTCAGGATTGGGAAATTTCCGAAGCAACCGTTTGTAGAATTGTTCATCGGGTCGAAACGGCTTTAATACAATCAGGTAGATTTCGCATTCCAGGAAAAAAGCATTTGATGAACAGCTTGGGAACTCCAA
>JBCDDV010000778.1:0-2290 GCA_039180145.1 Cyanobacteria bacterium P01_G01_bin.49
CGTCACTTGCATTAACCAAGGATGGCTGAAGTCCCTTGGTGAGTTGGGGAGTGTAGAAGTGCAGGAGTGCAGAAGTTCAGAAGATTTGAGCTTCAAACTTGTTAACTATTCTGTTGGGGCGCATTGAGCAAAAACCCATTCTCCTGAAACTCCCCCGAACTCCTTAGGAACGATCCCAATCATTAAATTCCCTTTGTCAGACGATCCCAAATGGATGTAGCATAATCCAAAGTCTTTTATAACAATTTAGATAAACTCAACCTGATTACTCATGTTGTCTGTTAACAATCAAACTTTTTCTGACATCGTTTTAAAATCCTCTAATCCAGTTCTCGTTAACTTTTGGGCCCCTTGGTGTGGGTTATGTATTTTGATTAACCCTTTACTCTCAAAAATTCAAACAGAATGGGATGATTCATTACAAGTGGTAAGTGTTAATGCCGATGAAAATTTTCAATTAGCTAATACTTATCGACTAAAAAATCTACCGACTCTGATTCTTTTTAACAAAGGAGAGGTTCTTCATCGCCTTGAAGGGTTTGAGGGAAGGGATGAACTAATACAACAACTTAGTTTAGCCCGTGTTAATGCTTGGGCGAAATCAGCCTAATTTTAAAAGCCATCATAACGATGGGCGTTCAGGAGTTGTCAGATTGGATGATTTTTGAACGCCTATTAAGTTAAGGAATGTGACCTAGTGCGATCGCACTACAGGCGACGGCATTTAGAAACACCAAGCAAGCCCAGCAATACGAGTGAGCCTAAAGCAAAGGAAGGTTCAGGGATAGACTGTTTCTGCTGAGTCTCCACAAATGTTGTCATATCTTCACCAATGATTTGATGAACACGACGAGTAGGATGATATTCATCCCAAAAATAATACTGGTCGGGTGTTGAACAAACAGGTTCAATAGGAAATACAGGCTGACAGGGATCGTCTAAATTACTCAGACCATACTTTTCGGGATTTGAACGGATCTCGTCACTAATTGCCACGTGATCGTACAATGCAATTTCAGCATTTAACTGTTGAGTGAGCATCTCTAATTCTTTAGGCAAAAGCTCATTGACCAATTCTGTAAATAGGGCGGCTTCATTAGTCTGTCCAAACTCTATGACACCAGGTACAATACCCAGATCAGAAGAATTAACGACTAGAAACTGTTTAGCACCTAATGCTGCTAGATTGGACACGTTCTGTCCAATATTTTCAACAGTTTGAGCCGATAGTTCTTCAATAGTCCCAGGCAAACCAAAATCGACGTATTCAAAAAGGTCATTGGCTGAGATAAAGATAAAGTACAGCCCATCCCCATCAGCAACTTGACCATTCAAATCTGCGGTGAATTGCTCAATTTGACCAAAAACTCCCGTATTTTGGAAAGGATCTAACCAACTGTAGTAGTTTCCATTTCCACTTTTAGCACCCCCAACCGCGTAATCTGTCAAACCAACTTGAAGGGTTTGAGACAATACTTCAACGGCTGTGGGGCCATTAGTCCAACGTCCTTCCGCATCATAGAGTCCTAACGCTGGATCGGCTGGTAGGATAAAGGAACCAGGTACACCAGCATTGACAGCTTGAGTGGAAATTTCAAACCCTTCCCCATCATCTGAATAACTATCTCCGTAGGCGTAAATGCGAGAAATTGAACCAAACTCAGCAGCATGGACATTAGGCGTTCTTATAACAGCCCCCATAGAAAGAAGTGTACTGGCAACTGTAATTGTCAGTACATTGAAATTGAGTTTTTTAAACATAGTAAATTGTCTTGTTAATCAAGGTTGGTAGAAAGAAAGAGCATAAGCGTATTGAACGCTTCATTAATAGATTGATCTAAAAATAGCTCCCAAACGAGTTTGTATGAGAGATATGGCATTAATGACTGTTTAGGTTAATTATTACCTCTATTTTCTTCAAGCTCTGGGAATCATAGTCTTTTTTTGCCTATTTGTCCATATTCTTTTAGTTAACTACATACCTTCATCTAAATAATTTGTTAACTTCTTTCGTTACAGTAGAAATAGCATTGAAGTAGGAGGAAGATTTGTTTGAGTAATAAGCAACGACAAACATGGGACTTAGGGAGATTTCTCGCTACATTAAACTATTTTGATCTGATTCCCTTTCTTAAGGATCTACAAAAGCTCTTGAATCAAAATGATAACTCTTTACCAAATATAGAAAAAAACACAATGAACATGATTTTAGTGGCAGGGGCTACAGGTGGTGTCGGTAAGCGTGTGGTTCGTCGTTTGTTGGACAAGCATTATCGAGTCCGTGCTTTAG
>JBCDDV010000779.1:0-2289 GCA_039180145.1 Cyanobacteria bacterium P01_G01_bin.49
CACCTTACCTAGACTTGCTCTATATAAATGCATCATAAGAGACAAAATTTCAACTTTTTTTTGTTGATTTTCTATCTCAACCCGACAAACAATAGTAAAAAAACAATAGTAACAATTGAATATCTTAATATTTCAGATGATAACTCAATTCATCAAAGTTCTCTTTCACTTCGTACTTTTTTCATAGTTTGAGGCAATACACCGACCAACAAAGCAAATGCTTCATCAGGTAATTGACGAGCAGTTTCAACATCAAACCAATGTTCAAACTGATTCAAAATCACTTGGGCCCGTTGTTGAGGGACGGAATTATCCGTAATTTGTTTGGCTAATTTAATCCACTGTCGCCGAATTAAATAGCCATTTACCCTTTCTTGAGAGGTTTTTGGGATTGTTAAGGAAAGTTTACCCACGGGCAAAACATCAACAACATCGCGATCGCATTCAGAACCAATAACGGCTCCTGGCCCAGCAAATTCAGCGTGATAGGGTTTAAAGAGAATTAACCCGTTTTTGCGACGAGGGTTAATGATCAGTAATTGTTTTTTTTGTAGATAAGTCAAAATGCCATCAACTTGTTGTTCTTGTTTATCCTTAAAGTCAGTTTGGAGTAGAGGTTCTGACATTATCGAAAAATCCTATTTTAGTTGTGAATACTAACTTTAAAACAAAGTACAACCAATTTTGCTGATAGTTTCCCATCGTCATCTATTATTTTGAAAAGGGTTCTAAGGTTTTTTGTAATAAAAGTCTTTGTCGATTATGAAATAACCAATTTGGCCAATTTAGTTCAGTTTCAGACAATTGGTAGCCACTATTTGTGTAGAGTTTTTTGGCAGCATAGTTATTATCTAAAACGTGGAGACTGAGAGTTTGATGTCCCCATTCTTTAGCAATTTGTTCACATTTGATCAGTAAGTTGCGTGCAATACCCTGTCGTCGGTGACTATGAGCTACTGCTAAATTACTAATATAAGGATAATGAGTATTGAAGCTGCTTCTCAGGGTCAATTCTATGGTACCGATCACTTTTTCTTGTTGTCCTGTAGCTGTTTCGCTGATTTCAAGCGCGACTAAACAACAGTAATGGGGAGCGTCTGCTCGTAAACGCGATCGCAGATCTTCATAAACTCCCAATCTTAACAAGGGTTGTACTAGGGAAAAACAACCTTTAGTGGGATGAAAACTTTGAGTGATTACCTCTGTCAATCCTTTTATATCCTGTAATTGAGCCTTTCTGATGGTTTTTGAAAAAGGACTCGATGAATTTTTTGCTGAGTTCAAAGAATCAGACCAAAAAGACGATAATCCACACAATTCCACAAATCTTCCTCGCTCGGTTCTAAAATAAGTGATTCTGTTTTTATTTTCTATTATGCTCTTTGAAGTGTTCAGATGCCTAGGGAAATGTTGAGAGTCTTGAGAGGAAAATTGTCTAATCTACCCAAAAATTTTCTTTTTCCCTGTTTCCTGTCTTGAGTTTGTCTTCGTTAAAATATTTGTAACATAATTTATTCCTGGTTAAAGATGCTAAATTCTTTATTTGATCGTCATCCAGAAGATATCAAAGCGAAGGTGGAAATCTACACTTGGCAAACCTGTCCTTTCTGTATTCGTGCGAAATTACTACTCTGGTGGAAAGGTGTTAATTTCACAGAATATAAGATAGATGGGGATGAGGAAGCTAGAGCAAAAATGGCAGAGAGAGCGAATGGAAAACGCTCTGTTCCTCAGATTTTCATTAATCAGCAACATATTGGGGGATCTGATGAGCTTTATCGTCTCAACGGGGAAAACAAGTTAAATCCTTTGCTGTTTCAACCTTTTAATTAACCTGAGTTCGGGGTTTGGAGTCGGGAGTTGGGAAATTTTCTCCCCTGCTCCCACGCAGTCTCAAGTAGCAATTTGAACGACTAATAGTTTACCTTATTTCAACAAAAACTTTCAACGTTGGCTAGCTAATTAACTTAGACAATATCTGTCTGTGGTGGTATTTTGACTGAATAAGATGGCTTGTTATCTGTTGGTTTATCTCCCTCTAATTTTCCCATGATTTTGGCAACATCTACCCCTGTTGTTTGTTTCAATTGTTCAATAAGCGAAACCATTTTAGGAACAGTATTTCCTTGATTTCCTTCAATAATTGTCACATTTTCTATGTCGAGTTCGGGAACACTTTCAGCAATTAATTTGATCAATGGCTCGATTTTTTGGAATAAGAAAATTTCCTTAGCATCTTTTCCAGCCATTTTCCATGACAAGGCTAATTGTTTCTTCCCTTCGGCTTGG
>JBCDDV010000780.1:0-2284 GCA_039180145.1 Cyanobacteria bacterium P01_G01_bin.49
ATAGTATTTTATTCTTTAATTGTCAAATGTAGCCGCTCCAAACCATAATGAGGACATTTGAACAACAAATAAAGACTGCAAAGGAATGGAGCGGTCCGGTTTTCGTGAAGCTTTTTGGGGAGTAGGGGCTTTTGGGGGGGAAGTTTTTGATCAATCAGGCCGCCTCGTTTTAGGGGAAAAACCAGGTTGGGCAGAGTGGATGCAATGGCTGAAAGATGCACAAAATGAACCGAATTTTTTTCTGATTGAGGACGTTGAAATCCTTCAAAAAACTTTTGTAGAGGGGAAGTTAAGTTATATGACTTGTTCATCAACTTGGATTCCTAGTCTAACGGAAGCTTTAGGAAAAAATCAGCTAGGTGTTGCCCTCTTACCTGGTCGAGAAAATCAACCAGCTACCCCGCCATTATGGACAGTGGGCTTTATTTTTAATCGGGCTTCTAGTGCCAACCAACAGCAAATCGCCTTGAAAATCGCTCAGTTTTTAAGCAATCGTCAATCCCAAGAAACCATACAAGTAGAAGTTCCTTTTCTCATTCCTGTCAATAAGAAAGCGACAGTTGATTTTCGTCTGTTTCCAATGCAAGCGGTGTTGGTTGAGCAATCAAAAACCGGAGTGGTGGTCTCTCTCGATCAAAGAGATGAAAATCAAGCTATCTTTGAATATGGCGACATTCTTTATGACAAAGTTCTCGGAGGAGAAATCACGGCTGAGGAGGCAGCTTTACAAATTACCCAAGCAGTCAAGACTAAACCGAATCAATCGTCATGAGACCTAATCTATGGGGGGAAATTTTGATGCTTACTCCCAGTTATTTTGAAGAAGAATGGCTGAAAATTATAATTATTTTACAACGTCGGGCTATTCAAGGACAACTTTTAGCGATCGCTGTTTCAATTATCCTGATGTGGATAGTTTCTCGATGGTTATGGCATCATTTTAGACAACGATTTCCGAAAAGCAGTCAGTTTTGCCAAGCAAATACCCGGTTATATTGGCAACAATCTGGATCTGCTTTATTCTATTATCTTCTTACTCCCTTTCTTTGTTTAATAATGGTTAACTTACTAATCATTATTTTTGTACGCCAGGGCTGGTTTTGGGGATATTTAAAAGAGAGTATTAAGCTTTTATGGATTTATGGCTTCTATCGCATCTTTTTAGTTTCTTTGTATACTTTGTTTGATAGAGTGACAGTTAGATACTATCACCATCGTTTTTTTGCTCCTCTATTTACTGTTTTTATTGTTACTAAAACTCTCAATCTTTTTACTGATTTAGAAAACCTATCTCAGATTCCTTTGATTAAGGTATTTGGAGAACCAATCACCTTGTCTGCTGTTCTTGTTACCATTGGGGGTTTATATTTTTGGATTATCGGTTGTTCTCTATTAGAAAAATTGCTTCTCTATCTTTTTTCTTCAGAAATTCGCAGAAATCAAAGAGCTACTCAAGCAATTTCTCTCGTTCTTCGTTACTTTTTAATTGGACTAGGTATTGTTTTAATTTTTGGTTATGTGGGGGTTAGTTCCACTGCGGTCGCAGCCGTTACAGGCGGCTTATCAGTGGGAATTGGTTTTGGTTTAAAG
Organism: Cyanobacteria bacterium P01_G01_bin.49; assembly: GCA_039180145.1. Lineage (GTDB taxonomy): Bacteria > Cyanobacteriota > Cyanobacteriia > Cyanobacteriales > Microcystaceae > JBCDDV01. Next base: position 1,591 of record JBCDDV010000780.1, read on the forward strand.
GAGGTGATTAGTAACTTTGTTAGTGGGATTTGGCTTTTATTTGAAGGAGCTTTAAAACCGGAAGATATTATCAGCATAGATGGGGAAATGAGTCAAGTCAAAAAGCTAGGAGTTCGGGCAACAACGGTGCAAGTGATCCGAGATAATTCTGAAAAAATTATTCCCAATCAAGTTTTTTTTACTGAAAACGTCACGACATTTACGGGAAGTAATTCTTGGGTTTTTCGTTCTTTAATTGTTGGCGTAAGTTATGATTGTAATCCCCAACAAGTCTTAGAAGTTTTGTTAAAAGTAGCTGATAGTAACTCTAGTGTTTTAAAGTACCCAAAACCAATAGCATTTGCCGTTAATTTTAGCGATTCTAGTATTGATTTTGAACTAAAATTTTGGCTCGACAATCCTCTACTCAGTAAGAAAGTCACCAGTTATCTGATTTGTGAGATCTGGCAAGCATTTAAAGAGAATAATCTAGAAATTCCTTATCCTCAGCGAGACTTACATATTCGCAATGGGATTCAAGAAAATGATTTTAAGACTAAAATTAAACAGAGCTTTGTTGAGCCAGATTTGGGATAAATAATAAAACCTGAGTTCGGAGTTCGGAGTTCGGAGTTCTGAGTTGGATGATATTTAACGAGATCATGGATGTTTCAGACAACGATTAAAATAGCGGAGCGACCCCACGCCGTTGCAC
>JBCDDV010000781.1:0-2277 GCA_039180145.1 Cyanobacteria bacterium P01_G01_bin.49
CAAGAAGCTATCAATAATATGAAAATTAGTGTTCATCCAATTTTACATGAATTAAAAGAACTTTTCCATGAGTTAGATAATATTTCTTTTACTTCTAAGAAGGTGACAACAGAGAATGTTTATTCTGCTTTAATTATTGAACTCTTTCAAGAAGCTGATTATCAAGATACTCTTTCTAAAGAGTACCATCCTCTTCTTGATTATTTAATTGAAGATTATTCAAAATAGGACGGTAAGAGAGTTATTATAAAAAAGTCCCAATAAGCAAGCGAAAGGCTGAACATCATATATGGCCTCATAGATACTCGGTCACTTTCTCCGAAACGCTTGAGATAATGGGGACTAAATATATTATAAGTTTTCTTGAAGTCTAGTTACTTCTGTTATTTATCCGCTAAAATAACCGACACACTTTAGCTTATTTAATTTGTTGTTTGTCGCATTATACTTATAAAATTTGAGAGAGGAACTGTTGAGTTCTTGCTTCTTGTGGATGATTAAAAAAGTCATCAGGTGTAGCAATTTCTATAATTTGTCCCTCATCCATAAAAACAACGCGATCAGCAACTTCTCTGGCAAACCCGACTTCATGGGTGACACAAACCATAGTCATTCCCGACTCTGCTAAACTGCGCATGGTATCAAGTACCTCTTTGATCATTTCTGGATCGAGGGCCGAAGTTGGTTCATCAAATAACATTATTTTAGGTTGCATGGCTAAGGCACGAGCGATCGCAACCCTTTGTTGTTGTCCTCCTGATAATTGACCTGGATATTTATTAGCCTGTTCTAAAATTCCTACTTTTTCTAATAATTGCATTGCCATTGCTTCAACTTTTTCTTTTTTCTGACGACGCACCCAAATCGGTGCCAAGGTAACATTATTTAAGACAGTAAGATGGGGAAATAAATTAAATTGTTGAAAGACCATTCCCACTTCTCGACGAATGGCTTCAATGTTTTTTAAGTCATGAGATAGCTTAATTCCATCAATAATAATACTCCCTTTTTGATAGGGTTCTAGAGCATTAAAAGTGCGAATAAAGGTAGATTTTCCAGACCCCGATGGCCCCATAATCACTACCACTTCTTGTTGTTTTACTGTTAAACTAACACCACGCAGTGCATGAAATTGGTTGTCGTACCACTTTTCTACATCATGGGCAATAATGATGCCATTCTCTGATGGTGATAAAGTAGTAAAATCGCCGTCTAATTGGGTCATTGATCGAAGAATGATGATGAACTTGTTATTCTAGTGTAAGGCAACAAATTAGATTACACGATATCGAAGTCAGATATTTTTGGTTACATTGATTGAGTTTCCATGGTTTTCAATTGTCTTTTTTCGGCTAAAACAAGTTTAACAATGAAATATTCTAATCTTTTTAAAGCCATTTTTCAGCGTAGTTTAGCAATTATTTTAATTGGTTTCTGTTTATTTTTTCTCACCACTTGTGCTTCACCTGAAATTAAAAATCAAGTCATTTTATCGGTGTTAAGTGATCCCAAAACCTTCAATGCCGTTTTATCCCAAGAGTCTCCAAATATCTTCGGATTGACCTATGAAGGATTAATTAACGAAAATCCCATTACCGCCGAAAAAGAACCTGCCTTAGCAGAATCTTGGGAAATTTCTGATGATAAGCTGACCATTATTTTTACCTTGAGGAAAGACTTAAAATGGTCTGATGGAGAACCTTTGACGGCTGATGATGTCGTGTTTAGCTACAATGATTTATATTTAAACGCAAAAATTCCGAACAATTATCGAGATAGTTTTAGAGTGGGAAGAAGTGGCGATTTTCCGGTTATTAGAAAACTAGATGATCGACGTATTGAGTTTAAAATTACAGAACCCTTTGCTCCTTTTTTGGATAATGCCGGAGTGCCTATTTTGCCGGCCCATATCTTACGCAAAACCGTCGAAGAAACTGATCAAAAAGGTAATCCCAAATTTCTCGCCGTTTGGGGAACTGATACACCTCCAGAACAAATTATTGTCAACGGTGCTTATAAAGTCAAAGAATACGTCACCAGTCAACGCATTATTTTTGAAAAAAATCCTTATTTTTGGAAAAAAGACGAGCAAAGAAATCAATTACCAAATATTGAAAGAGTTGTTTGGGCAATTGTTGAATCAACTGATACCTCTCTATTGCAATTTCGCTCAGGTAGTTTAGATTCAATTGGTGTTACTCCTGAATATTTTTCTCTTTTAAAACAAGAAGAAGATAGGGGCAATTTTACGATTTATAATGGTGGGCCTGCCTATGG
>JBCDDV010000782.1:0-2273 GCA_039180145.1 Cyanobacteria bacterium P01_G01_bin.49
CCATCCTAATACGGTATATCCTTCTGCTGTATATCCAGGATTAAATTCTTTTATTTTTAGGGTTGTTAGCCAATCCTTCCATAGTTTAAATAAGTTATTCCAGTCTTTTTTGGTTAACGTTTTTGTAAATTGTTTGGGATCTAACTTTGCTTCTTGAATCATTAATTTGGCGACGACTGGACTTAACCCACGATAACTATTTAACATTTGCTCTTGCAATTTGCCAGGCACTAAACTAATTCTTTCTTGCCATCTTTCTTGAGATTCTTCTAACTTGGGTAAAGTGCCTGTCAGAGCGGGAGGAAGTTCGTAAGGTTGTCCTGTTTGCACAGTTCTAACACTAGATTGAGCCGCATTAACTTGATGAGCAACGGTAATAATTTGTTGGTTAGCGTCAGTTAAAATTACGTTACTATATTTTCCCATAATTTCTACAAAAAGATGCCAAACAACGGGATCACCTGGACGCTTAGCAAATTGTAGATCAACCACCCTTTCCCAAGGAGAAATCATCTCTAAAGCAATCAGTGCATAACCATTGATTTGATGACGCAATTGATCACTAAAGGTGAAGGTATCAGGGGTTCTTGGAGGCGGATTGCCAATACATAATCTGGCAGCTTGGGGATGCCAACAAATAGTTAACCAACTACGTTTTTTTAGGGTACGCAAAGCAACACAAATTGTATAGCGATCGCGTTGATAAACTTGCTCAAGACGAGATGGTATCCAATGAGATTGAAGTTCTTGGCAAATTGCAGTTAAAGTGGTGACATCAACGGGTTTCATGGCAATGTTAATTAGTAAGAAGAAAAATTAGATAATGAAATAGAACTCAACTCAAATAATTCCCTTTATTAAACAAAAAATTAGTATTAATCAACGAAAGTAAAAAAGTCAAGTCAATGTAAAAATTGCCATAAAATTTCATTCTAGTCATGGGATAAGATTTGATTTGTGAAGTACCCCAACTAATTGCAAGCAATATAGTTGAGGCTTCCTACCCCCAAGAATTAACACTAATGTGAGTATTTGCGATAGTATTTTTAGGTGGGGTCTTCACCCCAACATTTTCAGATAAAACATTTCCTTGATGCTCACATTCAAAGCCTTTTTCATACCAACTTGATAAATCAACCTCTGTTAAGGGTATAACATCAAAGCAAGGGGGTTGTATAACTTGGCTAAAAATAGTCCAAATTAAGCTGCGAGCTACATCGAGAAAAGTTTTTACTGGGGACTCCTCATTGCCAGGAACACCAATTTCTTTAACAGCATCCACTTCTACCGCAATTCCTCTAGCTGCTAAGTGAATTTGTGATAGCCATTTAGCTCTGGGAAGATGCTCTTCTGAAGTAATCAGTTTGACTTTATGTATTCCTTTTTGATTTAAAAGAGGGACACAAAAGAAAAAATTGTCAAAGGTTGATTGAGCGCATCTTTCTAGCAAAACTTGATCAATGGGGGCTTTTTTTTGTTGGAAAATTAGCTTGATACAAGGTGCTTTTGACCCCTGAGAAATAATGATGGGAAGTTCAGGAGATTTACGCGCTAATTTTGCTGCATAGATTTCCCGACGAATGCTACCCCCTAACACTAAAATTCCGTCTACTGGTTTTCGAGAACTTATTGGTGATCTCACTAATACATTGAGAACTAAACTGCTTAAAATTAGAGTGATGGCAGCTAGGCATACTAATTTAACAATCTTGGTACGTTTTTTTTTGGCTAAACGGCTTTTTAAATCCAATTTGAATTTGGTCACAATATTGCATGAGGAATCCTAATCAAATATTAGCTTAACAATTCTCATACTGTTCGGCGCATAAATTAAAAATAGGGGGTTACAGTGAGATCCCCCTTGATAATTAATGTGACAATTATCGGCAATTTTTAAAAAGGAATCTTATCTAGATTGTCATCCTTTGTTTCAGATGTAGAAGAATCTGTCATTTGATCGGCATTATCATCATAACTATCATCCCTATCAGAAGAAGTTGGAGATTTTTCAAAGGGAATCAGATCATCCTCCTGAGATTTACCGCTAGAAGCCACTCCATTACTATCAACCAGATAGACATGAGAAGCCACTAATTCAGCACGCTTTTCTTTAAATCCTTCTTTGCGTTCAAAGGTATTCATTGATAAACGACCTTCAATAATTAAGCGATCGCCTTCATGATAACTTTCTTTCATTTCTCCGGCTAAGTTACCCCATCCAACGACTTTTAAAGTAGAAACTGGGTCCTCTTTACGTCGTCCTTCAAACTCGA
>JBCDDV010000783.1:0-2270 GCA_039180145.1 Cyanobacteria bacterium P01_G01_bin.49
AAAATTGGCACAGATCAAACCTAGAAAAATTTCAACAAGATCAGCTAAAACTTTTAGTGCGCCATGCAGTTACTCACTCGCCATTCTACAGAAGTCTATATGAGAATCACAACATTGATATCAGCCATGAGATATCGCTCAAAAATTTGCCTGTGGTAAATAAGCAACTGATCATGGACAACTTTGACGAGGTAGTGACTGATCGTCGACTCAAACTATTTGATCTCCAAAATCACGTCAAGCAATTGAAACAAGATCAGTATTACCTAGGGCAATATCGAGTGCTGCCTACTAGCGGTAGCGGTTCTACTGGAGAGCAAGGGATTTTTGTATACGATCGCCAAGCATGGAGTTTTACCCAAGCGTCGGTTTTGCGTTGGAGTCAATATATGGGGAGCTCTCCTCAGCTACCTCGCAGGAGAGTTGCTTCCATCGGTGGAGATGGAGCAACCCATATCAGTTATCGTCTAGCAAGGAGCTGCGATTTAGGACTTTATAACTGTGGTTTAGACTAAAAATAATCATGCCAAAATAATTCAGCCTATTAAAAGCAACTGAATTATGAAGTGAAGTAAGGAAAATAAAATTTAAGCAGCTTCTTTTTTCGTTTTTTTAGAAGGAGAATGACTCTTTTTAGCGATGGGATAAGTCTTTTTTTTGTTTCTTTTTGTACCTTGTTTCCACCCAGGAGACTTTCCACGGGTTTTGGGAGAAGTGGCAGGTGAACCCATCTCGATTAAAAGTGCCAATATAGACTGGGCAACTCTTCCAGGGGTTAATTTTTTCTGAGGAGACTGCCAAGGTAAATGATGTTCTTCGACTAAACCTTTGGCTAACCATAATTGCCAAGTCATCAAAGGCATCAAATCACTCCACCTTTCACATTGCTTTGCCGTACTCAAATTGGGTAAAGTCCAATGCAATCTCTGTTTGGTAAAACGATACCAGTGGTCAACCCCAAAACGACGAGCATATTGACTCCAGATATCTTTTAATTCTAGAAATTGCTCTCCAACCCAAACTAACCACAAAGGACGCCGCTTTCTGGCATAGCCTTTGTCATCAAGTCTTTGTACCTGAATCAGACTCATATCATAAGATGCCGAAGAACGAAAATGTAGATTGTCCCATCTGCTAACTTTGAGTTTGCCTAATTTTGGGTCTTCTATTTCTACTGTTTCATCTGCTGACCACCATGTATGAGAGTCATTAACTTTAAATTTTTGGTCGTGTTTTTTTGGTCTTCCTCTGCCTGAATAGCTATCTGGTTTTGACCACAAACAGCAATTGGAGCGGATTCTCATTAGTTTACTAGCTGGAATCGATCCTGTTTGATTAATCCATGAGCCATTACCATATTCGCTGTCAAGAACAACTAAAATTTTTTGTTTGATGTATCGGGTTACTTGATTCAGTTGCCATGCTGCCTTTGATATCGGTTTCTCGTAGGATGTGATTCTCTCATGTCTTAGAGGTAATGCCCAACTTCCTGATTTTTCTGGCAGCCAAGCAATCGTACTGTATCCTTGCCCTACTGTTACCGAATTATTTGAGGATGCTTGATGTTCGTAGGTTCTGTCCTTGAGAGTTTTTGCTCCTCTTCTACCCCAGGCTGTATGGTCTATTCCTAATAATACATATCTTGATGATGGTATTTCTTCAATGTACCTTTTCATCAATTTATTTCTGTTGGGACGACTATCTTGTAAGGATTCATAGGTACTTGACCATTTTCTTCTAAACAAGGGGGATAGAGAAAACTCTGCTAAACAACTCACGTTTCTAGTTGTCATTACACTATCCATTAATTCAAATGTTGCATCTTTTGCTTTGCCTAGCATTTGATAGATTTCTTGACGGAATTTTTGATATCGGTCATATTCCATAGTAGGGAGGGTTTGAATTTTGTTACTATTTTCATTTTCTCCCTACTTACCCTTCATTCTCTTTCTCTTTTCCGTTCTCACCTTGCAGTTAGTCTAAACTACAGAGAGGAACTTTAGAACAGGAAAAGCCACCAATTTTCGGCATGATACAGAGGGGAGGAGAAGTCGTCATCAAAATGTTAAACAATGTGCAACAAGTGACGATTAAACCCCTTATTCAAAAGGCTGTAGCTCTGGGTACGTTAATTTATACCGATGAATATAACATTTACCAACGGCTAGACCAATGGGGTTATGAACACCAAACTGTCTGTCATGGCAGTGGAGAGTACGCCAGAGACGAGGATGGTCATGGATTTCATGAAGTTCATGTCAATACCATTG
>JBCDDV010000784.1:0-2264 GCA_039180145.1 Cyanobacteria bacterium P01_G01_bin.49
CGATCGCTTGGGGAAGCTTTAAATCGGTTAAAACAAGCAGGGATTTATTATGATAGAAGTCAGCAGTCTGTTAAGGCATAATCGATTGATTCTTTTTTGATAAAAACAAACTTGAATCAACGTTAAAAAACTCTCCTAACTTCTTTGCTTGTGCGTAACTCATTTCTACCTCACCATTAATAACATTTTCTGTCACTTCTCCAGAACCGAAAATGCCTACTAAATCAGCTTTTTTAACATTCGTTACATCCATTAAATGAAGCAGTCTGGAATGAGAGGTTGAAGCATTAAGTTGATAGTGTTTTTCTTCAAAATCTTCAATTAATTTCACCAAAAGTTCTAAGATAGCATCTTCTTCAGGTGTTAAATTAGGATAAGCAAGTAATTCCTCTACAATCGCTAAAAATTGTTCGTTGTCTTGCTCATCTTTGATGATACGAGGTAGATATTTTGAGAGTAATTGACTATAAGTTGTTTCGTTAAAAGTAAGAATCATTTTTCCAGTTGCCTTTGTCATATTCTGCATGAGTTAGAACATATTTAATATAAATTACTTGTTTGCCATAATTAATACTAACAATTAGACGATATTTATTACCCTTAATATTGAATACCGTAAAATTTCCAACAGATTCAGATTGAGGATAAATTTTCTGAACTTCTACTAGATTACTCCAACTTGCTTGACACGAAGTTCTATACCAGTCATCTAGGACTGTACAAGAATTTGCATGCTTTTTACAAAAGTCTCGCAGCTTTCTCCGACTAATAACGTGCATCAAAGACTAATTGATATTTTTTTAAATTGTATCCATAAATTACTTAGGAACTATGATTAAGCAGGAATTAGTTACTCCGTTAAATGATTAAGGTTAGGTAAAGTCTCTTAACCTCTTTATTACCGTTGTCATACACCTCTAGGCTAATTGAGAATAATATGCTAAACCATAACAGTAAGTCATCAAGCGATCGCATTCTTAAAACCCGCTATAAATCTTCTAACAATTATGAACTCTACTCAGAACCTTAATTCTTCCCAAAAGATACCCGATCATCAAAACCTAAGTACCCCAAAAAATGAACCCGAACCACCCATTGATGCAGAAATCATTGCGGAAACCTCGATCAACTTTTCCCCAACCGAAGCAGTAGATACAACAACCATTAATCTTATTTGCCAACCTGTAGAAGAAGAATTTATCTTTGAAGAAACTCCACAGTCTCATGACAGTCTTCCCCTGCGGCTCAAAAATGTCTTAACTCCCTTAACTACCCCTTGGGGACTCGCCTCATTATCTCTAATTGTGGTGTCCAATCTTATGGTTGGGGGTGTAGAGTTATGGAATGCTCGTAGTATCCCCACAAAAGACACTTCAGCAGCTATTAACTCCCCCAAACCTCTCCCCATTCCCGAAAGTCTTAACCTTGCTAGAAAATCCTCAGATCCTCTTGTTTTAGGAGAACTAAGCACTGTATCTGTGCAGAAAGCAGAACAACCACCCATCTCCAAACAAAATCCTTCACCTGACGAAAAATCAGCAACCCCTAATGTGGTAAATGTGAATCAACCTTTAAGTCTGACTAATGCAATTTTACCCCCTTCTTTGCAACCCCAAATTTCTTTGCAACCTCAACAGGTTCCTCTTCCTAACCAGGAAATACATCCAACTCCCCTTCCAGTTCCCTCTATTCCCAAAAAAATAACCCCTCCTCCCGTTCCTGTCTCTAATATTCCTCGTCCTGTTCCTCCTTCTGTTAAACCATCTACGACACCACCGATAACCATTGAACCGCCACCCCTACCCTCAAACAATGGAGAAGCTTCAAGTGATGTAGAGGTTTCTAAAGATGAACAAGTCCGTCAAGTGATTCAAAAGCAACTCCAGATGGAAGAAAATAACCAAACTGATACTCCCCTCGGTTATAGTCATAAAACTCGTTTAGAATTGCAAAATGGGGTGAATGAAGTCCCAAACGAGTTAATGCCACGACAAGTTAATCAACTTGAGCAACTTCAGCAACGACAGGTCATAGATTCGGTAGAGTAAATTAATCAGAAGGGGAGACTGGGAGAAATGTTTAGATTCTGAACTCCCACGCTTCTAAACTCCTAAACTCCTACCCTATTACCTTGTTTGTAGCATTCTTGTTAACCCTTCATAATATTAAGATGTGAAAAGTTAGGAGAACAATAATGGGATGGTTAGAAAGAGTTAGCCGTGTGGTCAAGGCGCAAATTAATAGCTTAGTCCAAGAAGCAGAAG
>JBCDDV010000785.1:0-2252 GCA_039180145.1 Cyanobacteria bacterium P01_G01_bin.49
CTTCAAAGAATTCTCTTTCCCCGGTGGTATTGGTAGCCACTGTACTCCAGAAACTCCTGGCTCTATCCACGAGGGTGGCGAACTTGGTTATGTACTTTCTCATGCCACAGGTGCAATTCTTGATAATTCAGATTTAATTTCTGTGCCAGTTGTGGGAGATGGTGAGTCAGAAACAGGTCCTCTGGCTACATCCTGGCATTCCAATAAATTTATTAATCCCATTACAGATGGTGCAATGTTACCAATTCTCCATCTAAATGGTTATAAGATTAATAATCCTACAATTTTAGCTAGAATCAGCCACGATGATTTAAGAAATCTATTTTTAGGTTATGGTTATCAACCATATTTTGTAGAAGGCTCCGATCCAGATAGTATGCACCAAGCAATGGCTGCAACTTTAGATCCTTCTACCCAAACGCCTGTTAAACCAGTGATTCTTTCTCCTTTGAGTTGATAACTGTTTAAGACGCGAATAATGACTTCTTCGAGTTGTCTTAAATACCAATGTAAATCTTGTTGATAATAGCGTAAATTAAGAATAGGATAGCAAACTAATTGACCAGGACAATGATGGGTTACTTCCCCTCCTCGTTCAATACGATGAACTTCCCAAGGAGAAGTCTTGGGATCAAATTTGAGGAATTTTTCATCTGCCCCTGTTCCTAGGGTATAAACGGGAGGATGTTCTAATATGAGTAGGACATCATCTACACTAGGATCTTGAATCCGTTGTCGAACATGCGATCGCTGAGTTTCCCAAGCGAGTTGGTAGGGGATGATTCCTAGATTCTGTAAAAGACAGCATCTTGGTCGTTTGATAGTTAATGTTGACATGATAATTTATTAAAAATTAGTCAAATAATTTTTGAAGAAATATAAAGAGATGCAAAGGAACGTGAACAGAAACTCAATAGCTATGTTGGTAACAATACAAAGTGTTAGGCTAAAAGTATAAAGAGTTTGCAGAGGAGAAAGCGGTTGAAAGAAACCCCACCAAAAAGAGTTTTTGTCTGATAGATCCTTCTTTAAAGTTAACCAATGGAGAAAAAATTGGAAGGTTTCTCAGACATAAAAGGGACAAGAAGCTTTCTGATCAATAAAATCTTGTTAATTTAGGAAGGTTAAGTAGATTTAGGATACAAAAGCTAGAAACTTTGAGAGAAAAATGTATCCTAATTATTTTATCATTAACGATACTTAATGACGAACAATCCTAAGAGAGTTGAACGCTTATTCAGGTAACTGACAAGAGGTAAATAAATCTAATGAAGAAACAAAGATATCCTACTCCATTATTATTAAGTCAATCTGATTCAGGGATAAAAGTTTTCTAGGAAGGAAAATCATTTATCCCTATTTTTGCACTGGTAATTTTACAACAATCAAACCAAGAATGGAGTGTTGAGTATGAAGCTTTTAATTCAAGGCAATAATATTGATGTCACAGAATCTATTCATGATTATGTGCAGCAGAAGTTAGAAAAAGCCGTTAAACATTATCAAACATTCACCACAAAAGTTGATGTTCACTTATCTGTTGCCCGCAATGCACGCATCACTGATAAGCATAAAGCAGAAGTAACAGTATATGCCAATGGTACAGTTATTCGCGCTCAAGAAGGCAGTGAAAGTCTCTACGCGAGTATTGATTTAGTTTCTGATAAAATTTGCCGTCAGCTTCGTAAGTATAAAGAGAAAATAAATGACCATAAACCTCAAGTTTCTGTCAAAACAGGAGGAGTCATTGCTGAAACAGAAATCGAGAGAGATTTAATCGGCGATCGCGAACCTGAATTACCCCCAGAAGTGGTACGTATGAAATATTTTGCTATGCCACCTATGTCCCTAGAAGAGGCTAAACATCAGCTACAATTAGTCGATCATGATTTCTATATGTTTCGCAATCAAGACACTGATGAAATTAATGTGATTTATATGCGCAATCATGGAGGATATGGGGTTATTCAACCTCGTGAACCTAACATGAATGGTAGTGGAAATCACTAATTAATTGAATCGATCTAAATAAAAATATTTCAGGGAGATGATTAATTTTCTCCCTTTTTTTGTTGGAAAATAATGCAGTAATTCTTATCCTGGCAAGATACAAAGTTCTTTGGTTTGAGGGAAGTCCGAAACAGGAAACAGGTAAAAATAAAGAAATTGGAGTATACTTGACTAGACTAGAAAACGCTATAAATATTGTTTTTTCAGTTATTTTTTACATTTTGATCATTGTTTGATTTTTC
>JBCDDV010000786.1:0-2248 GCA_039180145.1 Cyanobacteria bacterium P01_G01_bin.49
CGGAGCCTCAATAACTGGAGTCACCTCTATAGCCTCAGTAAGTACAATCTCTGCTGCGACTGGTGCTGGTATAGCTGGGGGGACAGCAGCTTACAATGCCAATCAGCAGGGACTCTCTGGATGGGATGCAGCGGAGTATATTGGGGGTTCGGTAGCAATCGGGGCTGTAGCAGGAGGATTAACAGGGGCTGCTGGAGTTGGAGCTTATGCAGCAGGTGCAGGTGCTGTGGCAGCCACTGGTGCTACTTCAACATTAGCTATTGTCGGTGGTGGAGCTGTAACTGGTGCTGGAGTTGGAGCTTTAGCTGGTGCTGGAATCGGGGCAGCATCGGCTGCAGCACAGTTTGGACTTGATGAGGCTTACGGAGTAGGAAATCAATTTTCCTTATCTGAAACAGTTTGGCGTGGAGCCGTAGTGGGTGCAATAGCAGGTGCAGTAAGCGGTGCTTTCTTAGGAAGAGTGGGTGCTGCCACGAATCGGGCTGCTAGCGCCATCTCTCCTGGGGTGCAAAATACTTGGCAGAATGCGATGAGAAATGCAGTGACAACACATGTATCCGCAAGCTCTTCATTTGGTACTAAGACATTCAAGGTCGCGCAAAGTTTTATACCATTCGCGGCTGAGTATGTGACAGGATATGCCACCTACCGTGATTGGTTTTGGTTTGTCTAATAAACCCTGTAATTCAACAAAAGAGAAACTCAAATAATGAAGATTTGGAGGCAACAGAAATCAATCCGACCCCCATAAAAGTAAATATACAGCACCTTGCAAGTACATGAGGTACAGGGCAAGCAGGGGAGCAGGGGAAGCAGGGGAAGCAGGGGGAGAGATGTACTGGGTTAAGAAGCGGGTTTAAATGTACCTCATATAGATGAAATCTGCTGTAAACCCTTATTTTTCATGCCATAAAAATGGATTGAACTATCAAATAAACACTCAAATAAAACAAAGGAGAAACTGAAATTATGACAGTACCAATTGGAACGATTATGGCATACGCAGGAGCAGTTGACGGTAACGCAAAAGGACAATTAGAACGCCAAGGTTGGCTTGTCTGCGATGTGGAGGAATATTCAGAGTCAGACTATCAAGAACTGGAAAACACAATTGGGGTTTATTACGGACGACCTTCACGTGCCGGAATGTTCAAGGTTCCCGATTTGCGGGGTCGCTTTGTCCGAGGTGTAGATAATGGAGCAGGGCGAGATCCAGATGCTAGCTCTCGTAGTGCTTCCGCTGAAGGTGGAAATACCGGTGATATGGTTGGTTCAGCGCAGGATGATGAGTTTAAATCGCATACTCATGTTTCAACACGAGAAAATGTTCCGGGTGATACCAACATGGCCAGTGGGACTGCCGGATTCCAAAATTATGGTGATACACATGCAGCTGGTGGAGCAGAAACCCGACCCAAAAACATCTACGTCAATTGGATTATCAAAGCTAAGGATGTGTAGTTGATTTTTAAGGAAATAGGGGAAAGTGTTGAACTAAGTCGGATGGGTGACTGTCCGGCTTATATATTTCAACACTTTTACCCCAAGAAGTACAAAATAAGAAACGCCATTAAATTTTTCTTGTATGGTACTGGGGATTTTTTCTGATTTCTTTGCCTTTGTCATACTTTTACCCAGATTTGCTTTGCTTATGTAAAGTTTTTGGAAATCATCAAGAATATAAGAACCGAAAGTGTACCCAATTGTACCCAGGTCAAAATGCCCAGTAAAAACCGTAAATTATTTAAAAGTGTAGTTGACTTGGGCAATCACTGGATAAAAGCCTATGTGGAAGGCTACGACTTTTTGAGAGAACCAAGTTGGTTTAGCCGTTGTTTGACTAATACTTCTGATAAATTACCCGGTCATGTACGCTACGTCAATGGTATTCGAGAAGATTTAGTTGATACTTGCTGGCTTGTGGGTAATCAAGCTGTGAGGTCTGGTAGTTCCGACCTAATGAGATTAGTAGAGGACTACACTGGGAAATCTTCTCTATGGCTTGAATATTTCTTGGGAACCCTAGCCCACCTTCCACAGATTAATTCTCAAATGGAATTAGAAGTTATCACCACCTGTAACGACGTTCAACGGCATGAACCCGTTATTAGACGCAATGAAGGGGTTCACACAGTGGAGCTACGCGGTATCCCTTCTGTTGTAACTATTAGAATCAAATCTGTACTACCAGAAGGTATTGCAGCTTTAAAATCTCAAAAGCTACAGGGGGCTGTAACAATTTGTGATA
>JBCDDV010000787.1:0-2240 GCA_039180145.1 Cyanobacteria bacterium P01_G01_bin.49
TCTAATTCTTTTTTCAAAGAGGGCATTCCACCCAGATTTTTATCAGCAAAAATTATTTTTTCGGCTGCTATTCGTGCTAATTCTAATACCTCTTGGTCTTCTACTAAACTCGCTAGAGCAAAATCAGGTAAACCAGATTGACGAGTGCCTAAAACGGTTCCTGGCCCCCGAAATCTCAGATCCATTTCTGAGATAAAAAAGCCATCTTGGGACTGTTCTAAGACACTTAGCCGTTGATGGGAATCAGGGGTTTTACTACTACTCATTAATAAACAATAAGACTTATGAGAACTTCGTCCCACTCTACCCCTTAATTGATGTAATTGCGATAAGCCAAAGCGTTCGGCATTTTCAATTAACATCACCGTTGCATTAGGAACATCAACCCCGACTTCTATGACAGTTGTTGACACAATAATTTGATAATTATTATCTCGAAAAGCGGTTAATACTTCATCTTTTTCTTGAGAACTCATTCGACCATGCAGTAAACCAATTTTAAAGTTAGGAAATATATTTTCTGAGAGCTTTTTATGTTCTTCTACCGCTGCTTTAACCTCTAATTTTTCTGATTCTTCGATCATAGGAAAAATAATATAAACCTGTCTCTCTTGAGCTACTTCTCGACGGATTAAATCATAAGCTTGATTTCTTTCTTTTCCCTTTAATACTGTCGTTTGAATCGGTTGTCTTCCTGGGGGTAATTCATCAATTTGACTGACATCTAAATCCCCATGTAAAGTTAACGCTAAGGTGCGAGGAATCGGGGTTGCTGTCATGGTTAATACATGGGGAGATTTTCCTTTGGCTAATAGTTTAGCTCGTTGTTGTACCCCAAAGCGGTGTTGTTCATCAATTACTACTAAGCCTAATTTTTGAAAGTTGACAGGGTCTTGAATTAAGGCATGAGTTCCTACTAATAAGGGCAATTCTCCGGTTTCCAATTGTCGATGAATCTCTCTTCTTTTAGCCGTTTTTGTTGAACCTGTCAGCAATTCTACGGGAAGATATAATAAGTTAAACCAAGTCACTAATTTACGATAATGTTGCTCGGCCAAGACTTCAGTCGGTGCCATTAAAGCAGCTTGATAACCCGATTGTAAAGCAGTCAAAATAGCAAAAACAGCTACAATTGTTTTTCCTGCACCCACATCTCCTTGGACTAAACGATTCATCGGAGTTTCTGAGTTTAAATCCTCTAAAATTTCATTAATTACTCGTTGCTGAGCATTCGTTAGTTTAAAGGGTAAGATTTGATTAAATTGTTGAATTAATTGACCTTTCGGTGCAAAAATAACACTTTTTTCGGTTTGCTTTTGTTCTTGACGGCGTTGTAGAAATCCTAACTGTAAATAGAAGAATTCATCAAACACTAATCGCCGTCTTGCATGGGCCAATAATTCAGAGGTTTCAGGAAAATGAATATTAGCGATCGCTTCTTTTAACCCCATTAAACTATACTGATTTCTCAAGGCAACTGGCAAAGGATCTCGAATTTGTTTAACTGCTTCTAAACAGGTTACAACTCCTTTGCGGATCAAGTCAGCAGGAACCCCTTCTGTCAAGGGATAAACAGGTAAAACACGACCTATTTTGAGGGATTCAATGTTTGACCCTAAACTATCTAATACTTCTATCTCAGGATTATCTAAGGTTAAACCATAACGATGTTGTTTGACTAGTCCTGAAGCAGCAACCACTGATCCTAATGGATAAATTCGTTTTTGTCTTTCTTGCCATCCTCTATTAGTAAAACGGGGGCCAGCAAAAAAACGATTTAACTTAATTTGTCCGGTATGATCTCGTAAAACTAATTCAAAAATACTCAATTTTTTATTCTTAGGACTAGTAAAACAATTGCAGCGTTTCACTGTTCCGACGACTGTGACTGTTTCTCCTGCTTGTAAATGAGCGATCGCTACTTGTCGTGCATAATCAATATGGTCACGAGGATAATAAAATAAGAGGTCTTTAACTGTATATAATCCTAACTTTTTTAATGATTCACCTTGCTTGTCACTAATTTCTCTTAAAGTCTTTAAAGATTGATCTAAGGTAATAAAATTAAATGAATTTTTTTTATCTCTAATAGCAGTTGTTTTAGGTAATTTGGGGGGGGGAGGGTCTGAAGAAGTTTATAAAGTTTGTCTTAATTAATATAAAAATTTACGAGTTTGGACAACTAAGGTTTTCCGTTGAGAGATGCTGATTTCAGGATAATTCGCATACTGAGATGCAAA
>JBCDDV010000788.1:0-2239 GCA_039180145.1 Cyanobacteria bacterium P01_G01_bin.49
CAGGGGGCGGGGGAGAAAACCGAAAAGCCCTCTCCGAGTGCGAAGGTCTCCCTGCTCCTCTGCTTACCTTAAAGAAAAGTCTTTCATCCAAAACCTACGCACTATTGGGAGAGGAGGAAGTAACGAAATTAGGGGAAGACAATGAACAATCAACAATCAACAGAACTCCCCAATTCCTTAAACCGAACTGAGGTTTATTTAACTCTTTTTTGTCTAAACCAGTCTTGTAGATGGTGGCGGCATTTCTCCTCAAGGATACCGGAAAGCACCGATAAACGATGATTAGAAGCAGCACTATCGGGTAAATTTAGAACAGTCCGAATTGTTCCAGACTTGGGATCATCTACTCCATAAACTAATAACCCTAAACGAGATTGAATAATGGCCCCCGCACACATAATACAGGGTTCTAGGGTTACATAAAGAGTACATTCCTCTAAATGCCAAGACTGTAAAATTTGACTAGCTGCACGAATTGCAACAATTTCTGCATGAGCAGTGGGATCATGATTTTGTTCCTTACAATTATGTGCTTGAGCAATTAAATGGCCTTCACCGTCGATAATAATTGCTCCAACGGGAACATCTTTGGCATCTCCTGCTATTTTAGCTAGGGTTAATGCTT
The DNA here is from genome assembly GCA_039180145.1 of Cyanobacteria bacterium P01_G01_bin.49. Taxonomy (GTDB): domain Bacteria; phylum Cyanobacteriota; class Cyanobacteriia; order Cyanobacteriales; family Microcystaceae; genus JBCDDV01. The sequence continues at coordinate 626 of JBCDDV010000788.1, forward strand.
GTTCCATCCATTGACAATGAAGATCATAGTTGCCCCATGGATCAGGTTTCATACCAAATAGATTCTATTTTTTTAACAATGGCTTGGGGATTTATTTGACTGTCTTTTAATAATACTGTGGCATGTCCTAACTTGCGTCCTGGACGAGATTCTGTTTTCCCATACCAGTGAACGTAAGCGTTGGGAAGTTGAGCAATTTTAGCCCGTTTCTGTCCATAATCATGATGGGAATGTTCATACCCTAATAAGTTAACCATCACTGCGCCAATGCAGTTCAACTTGCCTAATTTTAATGAATCTTCTGTTACTGCTCTCAATTGCATTTCAAATTGAGAAATATCGCAAGCATCAAGGGTATAGTGACCAGAATTGTGAGTTCTGGGAGCAATTTCATTTACTAATAACTGGCCTTCTAATGTTAAAAAGAATTCAATACCAAAAATTCCCACAACATCTAATTGAGTTAATAGATGTTTAGTCATCTTTTTGGCTTCTATTTGAATTGTTTCAGCGATCGCAGCAGGGGAGATTACCCAACGACAGACTTGATCTTTTTGATGGCTTTCTACCACAGGATAAGTAACAATATCTCCAGTTACATTACGAGCAGCCATAATTGCTAATTCCCGTTCAAAGGGAATATATTCTTCTATCATCAAGGGAACATCTTTTAACCGTTCGTAAAGTTCGGCTAATTCCGTGGAAGTGTTAAGAATAAACGTGCCTTGACCATCGTAACCATGGCGACGTGCTTTAACAACCACAGGAAAAGAAAAATCAATGGCTAAAGTTCCGTCTAAGAGAGCAAATTGAGGAACTCGAATGCCAATTTCTTGCAAATAACAGCGTTGCTGATATTTATCTAACAAAGGAGATAAAGCTGATAAACTAGGGCGAAAACAAGCTCCTTTTGCTTCTAACTGTTTGAGCCTATCTAAATCAATAAACTCGTTTTCAAAGGTAATGACATCACATTTGTCAACCAGTTTAGCAGTGGCATTAGCATCATCAATGGGGGCCAAGATAACCTCATGGGCGATCGCCACAGCCGGATCATCAGGATGAGGGGTTTGTATGATCAAATCAACCCCTAATTTTTTTCCAGCTTCTGCCATCATCCAGGCCAACTGACCCCCACCAATAACACCAACACGCTTAATACTCATCAAGACTTATAAACATCCTAAAGATTCACGGGTGCTGACCCCAGTTTTAGAATTCACCCCATCAGCGCGATCGCAGAGCTTAATTACTTCATAGCCATCCAACACAGCTAAACTGAAATCAGCCCCTGTAATTTTAGCATTATCAAACCTTGTCCGTAGCATGATCGCTTCAGTCAAAACCGCATCGCTTAAATCAGCACCGCGAAAACTGGTAAGATAAGTCAGACCATTGGTTAAGTCTGCTCCATGAAGATCTGCATCAGTAAGGGCAGAACCATTAAAAACAGCCCCTCGTAAATCTGCATTACTAAAATTAGACTCTGTAAGATCAACATTAGAAAACTGAGCAGTTTGCAGATTTTGTTTTGAAAAGTCACTTCCAATTAGCTTAACGTCTTCATAAGAAGCAGCACCACCTGTTACTGCTGAAGAACTTGCGGCATAAGCA
>JBCDDV010000789.1:0-2236 GCA_039180145.1 Cyanobacteria bacterium P01_G01_bin.49
ATTAGAACGAGAGTTAAATGTCGCTCAAGTGGCAAAAAAAGTGGGTTATGCTAGCCGAAGTAATTTTGCGATCGCATTTAGAAAAAAATTCGGTGTCAATCCCAAGGCGTTCATGAAAAAACTTTAATCAGTGAGGACTGTTCTAACTGCCCTAATATGCGTAGCGGTATCCTTTAGGACTGCCCTAACTGCCCTAACTGTCTAAAAATATTCCCTCTGGGGTTCATAATATTCCCTCTGTGGTTCAAACCCTCCGTAAAAACTACTAGTAACTAATGTATTCTGAAATACTTGAGAATTATTTTTATTAGTAGTGAGGAGTATAGGTGAAATCATATTATCGATTCCAGTTAAATAACAGCCGTATTGTATGGATATTAACGGTATTAACTATATTATGTACGCTACCCAATAGAGCGATCGCAGAGGTGGTAGAGGTACAGGAAAACCCCCCTTATTCCCCCCTTGCAAAGGGGGGAGAAACGTCCCCACCTAAAGGTACAGCTGCGGATTTGATTGCTCAAGGAGTTACGCGGGTTACGGGAGTAGAGGTTATCCAGACTGGCGAGGGATTGGAGTTAATCTTAAAAACTGTAGCGGGAAGTGAAAGATTAGTGCCTTTGATTTTGCCTCAAGGTAATGATTTAGTAATTGATATTCTCGACGCAACCTTGGCATTCTCCATAAGAAGAGGAATTGAAGAACTCAATCCCGCGCCAGGGATTAATCGGATTGCGGTTAACAAGGTAGATGACACCAGTATCCGCGTAACGATTACGGGAGAGAATCAGACACCCAGCGCGGAGGTAGTACCAGGAAGAGACGATCTGGTTTTAAGCGTTACTCCCGAAGATACTACGGTAGAAGAACCAGTGGAAGAGATTGAGGTGATCGCTACGGGACAAGCAGAAGACGAAGATGCTTACTATGTACCAGATGCCCGTAACACCCTGAAAACGAATGTAGACATTCGCGATACCCCCTCCTCAGTTCAGGTGATACCGCAACAGTTAATTGAAGACCAAGGAGCGACTAATGTGCGTGACATCGTGCGAAATGCTGCTGCTGTTAACCTCTCACAGGATGGTTCAGGTCGCTTTGAACGATTTACTCTTCGGGGTTTTGCAGCAGAGCAGTTTCGCAATGGCTTTCGTGATAATGTTAGGGCATCTCTTACCGAAGCTGAGTTAGCTAACATCGAGCGCGTAGAAGTGCTTAAAGGACCCGCATCAGTTTTATTCGGACAAGCCGAACCATCAGGCATTATTAACTTTGTAACTAAAAAGCCCTTACGAGAACCATTTTACGAAGTTGAATTTACGGCTGGTAGTTTTGACTTTTACCGTCCGACTCTAGATTTTTCAGGACCTCTAACGGAAAACGGAAACTTGGCATATCGCTTAAACGTTGCTTATGAAAATGCGGGTAGCTTTCGCGATGGCGTAGAGAGCGAGCGATTTTTTGTCGCGCCAACTTTGTCTTGGGAAATTGGTGATGATACAGAATTAACTCTAGAGTTTTCTTATTTAGATGACACTCGACCAATAGATCGCGGACTGGTAGTTTTGAGTGATGATGAAGTTGCCGATATTCCCTTTGATACCGTTCTGGGCGACCCCGATAAGCGAGTAGATTTTGAAGAAACTCGTACTGAAATCTATCTCGATCATCGCTTTAACGGCAATCTATCCCTCAATTCACGTTTACGCTACAACACTGCTTCTGAAGCTGGACCAAGAATAGAAATTGGTGGTGAGTCGGAAGATGACCGCAATTTCCCTGTAGGAGAGAGTATGCCGTTTATTGAAAGTGAAACCTTTGCAGTTCAAAATGATTTAATTGCTAAGTTTAATACAGGTGAAATCGAGCATACGCTCCTATTTGGCTTTGAATATACTAATGAATTTGCTGAAAATTCAAGTGAAGCAAGAGAGGGAGCAACAATTGATATCTTTAACCCTTCAAGAGACTTTACTTTTCCTGGCGAGTTTGAACCTAGATTTGATGTGGAAGTTAAGGCTGATTCGTTCGGGATCTATCTACAAAACCAAATTGCTATCTTGGACAATCTCCAGCTAGTTATCGGAGGAAGATTTGATACTGCTGACACTGAAATTGAGGATGTTCCCACCAATGAAATCATTGCCGAATCAGGTGGGGATGCGTTTTCTCCTCGTGTTGGCATTGTCTATCGCCCTGTTGAACCAGTTTCTCTTTATGCCAGCTATACTCGCTC
>JBCDDV010000790.1:0-2229 GCA_039180145.1 Cyanobacteria bacterium P01_G01_bin.49
AGTCCCGTCGGGCAATGTATTTTCGGGACTGGCAAGAAGTTCTAGTCGCTGCTAGTGATGGAACTTTCGCCAGAGATTTACGCTTAACTCAATCTGTGGGTTACTCTTTGTTATGTGCTGATGGTAATAATCGTGCTTCAATTGGTAAACGATTTGGTGATACTAGCGATCCCAATTTCTTACGGCAATGGGATTATGAAAGCGCAGCAGAAGGGGTAGCAGAGTCTGCTGGAAAAATGCTCTATGCTGACTATGTAGAATCTGGTAATTACCCCGTTATTATGGCTAATGAGTTTGGTGGGGTCATTTTTCATGAAGCCTGTGGACATCTATTAGAAACGACTCAAATAGAACATAAAACCACCCCTTTTATGGAAAAGAAAGGGGAAAAAATTGCCCATGAAAATTTAACTGCCTGGGATGAGGGACGGTCAGATAAAGCCTTTGGTACTATCGACATGGATGATGAAGGAATGCCCACTCAACGCACCCTATTAATTGAAAATGGCATCCTTAAGAACTTTTTAGCTGATCGCACTGGGTCTTTGCGGACAGGTCATCCTCGCACGGGTAGTGGTCGTCGTCAAAGCTATGCCTATGCAGCAGCCTCTCGGATGCGTAATACTTATATTGCCCCTGGTGACTATTCCCTTGATGACATCTTTGCCTCAGTTGACAAAGGTATCTATTGTAAGCAAATGGGAGGGGGTAGTGTTGGCGCAACGGGTGAGTTTAATTTTTCTGTATCTGAAGCTTATTTAATCGAAAATGGCCAAGTAACTAAGCCGCTAAAGGGTGCTACCCTCATTGGAACGGCTAAAGATATTATGAATGAGATTTCAATGTGTTCTCAGGATTTAGGACTGGCCCCAGGATTCTGTGGTTCCGTCAGTGGTAGCATTTATGTAACTGTTGGTCAGCCTCATCTCAAGGTAGATAAAATTACCGTTGGTGGTCGCTAAATGGAGAAAAAATACTGTAGAGATGTTTAAAAAATGTCTCTACATATTATTTTAAATTAATGCTTAACCAGCTACTTATGCTAACAATTACTGATTTAAAAAAACTCTATGATATTGATGATTCTCAATGGCTCGAAGAAACAATTATACTACTCAAAAATAAGCAATTCAATCAGTTAGATTTGGATAGCTTAATTGAGGAATTAGAGGACTTGGGAAAAGAGAAAAGAAACGCTGTGGCGAGTTTATTAGAACAAATTATTCGTCACTTATTATTATTAGAATATTGGACAGAACAACAAGAATACAATTCAATCCATTGGCAAGGAGAAATTTATACATTTAGAGTTCAATTGAGAAGAAAACTAACAACTAATCTTCGTAATTATCTAGAATTAGAGTTAAATAATATTTATCAAGATGCCTTAGGGTTTGTAAGAATAAAGACTCAAAATAGAGCAAAATTTCCTTCACAATGTCCTTACTTCCTTGAACAATTATGTTGTGTTGCCTAATTTTCAGGTAAAACACTCAGACAACTAACATGGCTAGAACAATAGTATAAGCATAAATACTCAATTGTCAGAAGCCTAGCCGCTATCAGAACATTGGAAAATGATAAAGAATATTTGACTGCCGATTTTGGGAAAGATGCGACCTGATCGCTCAAACTAAAAAAGGAAAGGCTGACTTAGCTGATTATCTTATCGGTACAGTAAATCATGAGAATGGCTGTATTCACACGGTTATTTTTGACATAGAGTATACTTGTTTTTAGATTGAGTAAAGAGTGATCGCAATTCACTTGGGTAGTACGCGAACATTTTCTAGGCAAAGCGATCAATTGCTTAGATACTGTGGATTATGTAATGCTACTTTGTCTGCTTTTTATTTAATTTCTGCCTAAACTCAACACCGTCATATTTTAGGTTTTTTAGCTCAATTCCTCCATCGCCAAGTAAGTATTTTGCAAAAAATTTCAAGTGATAATTACTAACAATTTCACGAAATTCATATTTTTCTCTTTTACCTATCTGATTCAAAAGATTTGCTTGTCTTGATATAAATAGTGCATCTGAATAGCCTAAATGTGCTGTACGATCTAATATCACCATATAGGTGTCTTTTGTATTGTATATATAAGTAGTTCTTGAAATATTTTTAATTAAATGCGTACCCAAAAGCATAAAAGGTGTATTAATATCTTTGTACAAAAAGTCTCCGCAAGTTGCTCCATCAATATTTATTCCAGCTACAAATCTATTAT
>JBCDDV010000791.1:0-2229 GCA_039180145.1 Cyanobacteria bacterium P01_G01_bin.49
ACAGTGAGTGATAAAAAAGATCGCCTTTCTAATTTCTTTAATTCTAAGCTAGATCTTAGCTTCTTTTTTAACATTTACTGTGATCATTTTCATCACTAATGCGTGATCACAATCACACTTCCACTAGCAATTTTTAAGCTTTATCTAGGGAATACTTAATAACAAATCCTCTTGAACTGAGTTTATGACCAATGAGAAATAATATCACTTTCTGTACTTCTTTAATTGCTAGTAGTTTAATCATGTCTGTCCCCATGGTGGCGCAAGATTTTTCTCGTAATAGTTCTTTTAATAATAATTGTGACTATGGTAACTATCTCGTTACCAATCATGGTCAATGCGTTGATTTATCTGAAGATGATTCTAATCGCTACAATTTTTACGAAGGTAAGTTTTTAACAGCTTTGCACAAAGTTGGGGTTTCCATTAGTTATGAAAGCTGCGAAGCTGGGCTTTTAGGATATTATCAACCAGACCTAGATCGTCTAACTATTTGTCAAAATAATCGTAGAGATTTTAATCTCTATATTGAAACTTTAGCTCATGAAAGTTGGCATGTCGTTCAAGACTGTGCTGCTGGATTTCGTAATGGGGAGATTATGCCAATTATGAAAACAGATCCGTCAACTTTTCGGTCAATTTTAGTTAGTTTACGCTCATCAGACTGGGAAAGTTTAAATCTTTATAATCCGCAAGATTTACCCTATGAAGGAGAAGCATTTTTGATGGAAAAACATCCTGATCAAGTATTACAAGCATTAAATATTTGTGCTAATCGTGGAGAATAGTCTTTCTAACCAAAAAAGTCAGTTAATTTTCTTCTTCTAAGTCTTCAATTAACTGTAACGCTTGTTGATGAGATATACTATCTCCTTGTTGCTCTGATAGGGTTGCTCCTTTACGAAAATCTTCAATTGCCTTCGATGTATTTCCTAATTCTAACTGAGCATAAGCTCGATTATAATAAGCAATGGCTAAAACTGGATCAAGGGCAATTGCTTGTTCATAATCTTCAATTGCTTTTTGATATTTTTGTAGCCAAAAATAGGCGGTTCCTCGATAATTGTAGGTTTCAGCTTCAGGTTGAAGACGAATTGCTTTCGTAAAATCTTCAATCGCTCCTGTAAAATCTTCTTGAGAATGGCTGCGAATAATTCCTCGCTTTAGGTAAGCATCAGCATTATTGGGATCTTCTTGAATCGCTTTTTCAACTGCTTCTAATTCATCAACATCATAATGAGCAAGTAATTGTGGAGTTAACAGTTCTTTGTCTGAATAAACTTGTGCTGTTGATGATAATATTCCCCACATAAAAAAGTTAATAAAAATAATTGAGAATTTTCCTATTTTTTTAAGTTTCATAAGAAGATAAGTATCACTAATCATTATTGATCTTTGATGGATGAACTATTTTCTTTATTTGAAAAGTATATCGATCATAACATCTATGATGAATGACTTGCAGGAAGCTTTAGGGTAAGACAAAATTTATTCTTTATAAGCAATAACAGTTAAAGTCGTAATATCATTCCAAATTCCCTGAGAAGTTTCTAAAGCTTCTAATTCTTGATAATATTCGAGTTTTGCTTGCGTCAATTGTTCATCCGAAAGTGTTTGAAAGGGAAACAAATTATTTTGAGAAACAGGAAAATTTATCATCATTTCCCATTTATTTTTAACGCTTTCTACTTCAACATAACTCCCTAATTGATCTCTATTAATTTCAATCTCTGTAAATCCTTGGTTTTCTAAGCGTCTGTAAATTTCCTCAAATGCCCCTATTTTTTGATGCCAATGAGGAAAATGAATGCCATACTTTGAGGCAATTTTGTTTAGTATCACACCTTCAATAAATGAAGTTTCTAACCAGCAATTAAATCCTAATTTTCCGCCATGCTTTAAAGAACCAAAACTATTACTAAATACTTTATCAATATCATCTAAAAGCGGAATGGCTGCACAACAAAAAATGACATCAAAATTATCAGAAGGTAGAGTAATCGTTTCAATATCTGCTTGAACAAATTCAAGATTATTTAAGTTTAGTTTTTTGGCTTTTTCTTGAGCTTTGGCTAACATCAAATCAGCCATATCAACTCCGGTAACAAATCCATATTCACCAACTTTTTTAGCTGCTTCAATAGCCACCAAACCTGTTCCTGTCGCTAGATCCAAAATCTTTTGCCAAGGTTGAATCATTGCATAATCGATTAATAATTGAACTAATTG
>JBCDDV010000792.1:0-2216 GCA_039180145.1 Cyanobacteria bacterium P01_G01_bin.49
AAACAAGCAATTGATAATTTAGATATTATTTTACTGGATCATTCTCACTGTGAAAGGAAAGCAGCAGGGGTTGCTTTGAATTTGATGTTTCGCTATTCTTCTAACACTATTTTAGTGAGAAAATTAACCGCTATTGCACAAGAAGAATTAGAACATTTTGAACAAGTCAACCAGTGGTTAGAAAAAAGAAATGTTCCCCTTGGCCCCTTATCTTCTCCTCCCTACGGAGCTAAACTAAGGGCTGCAATGCGGCATCAAGAACCCGAAAGATTTCTAGATTCTCTTTTAGTTTCTGCCCTGATTGAAGCAAGATCTCATGAAAGATTAGGACTATTGGGTGATTATTGTCCTGATGAGCAATTAGCCAAATTTTACCGTAGTTTAATGGCATCAGAAGCAAGGCATTATGGGATTTATTGGATATTAGCAGATACCTATTTTGAGAGAAAAATTGTCCAACAAAGACTAGAAGAATTATCAAGAATAGAAAGTGAAATTTTGTCTATCTTACATCCTCAGCCTAGAATTCATAGTTAAAAAAGTCGTTAAGCTGTTCATCATTTAAGTTGCTACTTGAGACTGTATGGGAGCAAGTTTTCAGAAGTAGGGAGCAGGAGAGAAAATCTCCCAATTCCTTTCTCTCTCACTGCTTTGGAGTAGGGAACTTCGGAGAAAGAGTTTGAGCGTTTGTACTAAAACCTGAAATACCCAGTTTAAATGCACAACAGCTTAAGGAAGAACCCGAACCCGACGAGTTACGATTGTAATGCCATCACTACGCACTAAAATAGCAGAAAGCCAGCGATTTTGGGGGTCTTCAACGGCTGGGACTCGCTTGAATAATCCCCCTGCTTGTAACATTTCTAAATCCATGGCTGAAGGCTCTAAATAGCGATCGCCCTCCACTTTTTCAGCAATTGCCATTCCTGCTAATAATTCATCGCTCAAAGGTTCATCAACAATAACATCGAAATCAAAAGATTCTCCGACTTTGACGGTTTCAGGCAGCAAAACCTTAGCTTCTGGGGGGTTTTCACCAGATGTCAATTGAGTTTCTTCAGTTAAAATTTCTTGGCGAGTTAGTTTACCATCTTGAAATGTTTGGCGGGATTTTATTTCAGAGTTTAGTTGGATTTTTCTGTCATTCTTGTTGCTATTTCCTTCAACTGTTGTTAAGGTTTCTGCAACCAAAGCTGAGCCTTCTTTTTCCCAGGATAAAATTTCTGTTTGGTACTCTAAGGTTGGATAATCTTTCCACAATTGTTGTAAGCTTTGTGTTAAGTCATCTAACATCACGCCATCAGTCGTCTCATACTGGTCGCTGTACAGTGATTTTATCTTTTCTATGTCCTGTTGATTAGCGGCTGTATCAATTTGAGTGATTAGCTCTGTTAACTCAGCAGGGGCAGTATCAGGACTCTCTGCACGAAGGGCTGTATGTGTCCCTAAGCTTAGCCCGAAACCAATTACAATTGAGAGGAACCAACGGCGATACATCATTCGTCTACCTTGTGTGGAATATCCTGGTTTACGATACAGGATTTTTGCCTTATTTTAACGAAATTTTTTATGGTGCGTTTATTAATTGCTGCAAGTGGTACAGGGGGTCATGTTTTTCCAGCCTTAGCGGTTGCTGAAAATTTACCCGATTACGAAATTGAATGGCTAGGGACTCCTAACCGTCTCGAACAAACTTTAGTTGGTGATAATTTTCCATTACATACTATCTCTGTTGAAGGGTTTCAGACTCGTTCTCCACTGAAAAAGTTGCAAATTTTATTGGGGTTGGTAGGGTCAGTTTTTCAGGTAAAAAAACTACTTAAAGAACAGCAAATTGATGTTGTTTTTACTACCGGTGGTTATATCGCAAGTCCAGCTATTTTAGCAGCACGTTTATCAGGTGTTCCGGCTATTCTTCATGAATCAAATTATATTCCTGGTAAGGTAACCAAGTTATTAAGCCGCTTTTGTGACACCGTTGCTTTAGGGTTTGAAGGAACGGCTAAATATTTACCCAAAACCCCGACAACTTGGGTGAGTACCCCTGTGCGATCGCAATTTTATACGCCTCAACCTTTGGACTTAAATATTCCCGAAAATTCCCCTGTAATTGCCGTCATTGGTTGAGGCGTATAAAATTGCGATCGCACAGGGGTACTCACCCAAGTTGTCGGGGTTTTGGGTAAATATTTAGCCGTTCCTTCAAACCCTAAAGC
>JBCDDV010000793.1:0-2215 GCA_039180145.1 Cyanobacteria bacterium P01_G01_bin.49
GAATCCTGAAGACCTTAACCAAGCTATCAATGAAGCGATTGATTTAGTCACTGATGAAGACATAATTGGCTGGTTTACCCACTGCTGTTATTATGAGCTACCCAATTGAAAACCGCTATGATCAACAATTTGATCAACAATTTTTGTGAAAACAGCAATGGCTTCTTGATAGTCCTTCATCAAGTAGAGAGCAAATGCTTTAGCCTCCCATCCCGCAATGTCATTCGGATCGAGTTGAATGGATATTTCGGCATCTCTAAGAGCCATAGCTGGATTTAACCGAACATTAGAGAAAGCTCTCACTCCATAGATAGCTCCAAAATTGGGTTGCAGTTCAATGGCTTTAGTTAAATCAGCGATCGCCCCTTTATAATCTTGCCTAAATAAGCGAGAACCTCCTCGCAAAATGTAAGATTGAGCATTAGGTTTCAGTTTAATGGCTTCTGTATAGGCTTCTTCTGCTTCAGGATCTCGTTCTAAAAAACCTAAGATTGATCCTCGCAAGGTATGGGATTTCGCTTCTTCGGGTTGATCTTGAATCGCTCTATCAATAGCAATTAGAGCCTCTGAGTATTTTTCTAAAGATCGTAAGACTTTAGCTTGCCAATACCAACCAAGATAAAAGTCTGGCTCAATTTCTGTGGCTTTCTTAAACGCAGCGAGAGCTTTTTTATCTTGATTAACATCTTCATTTTCTAATATGCGCCCTTTGGCATAATAAGCTTGGTAAAACTGGGGATTTCGTTTGATGGCTTGGTCATGTGCTTCTAGAGCTTTTTCATATTGAGCCATTCTCCCTTGGAATTGACCATAGTTAAACCAGTCAACCGCACTAGATGACTCTGTGGGAGGTTTTTGGATAAATAAACTCTGGAGGACTTGATTAACCTGCTCATTTGCTAAGGGTTGAGGAGCCTTAGTTTCTACTTTGAACCATTGAGCGTTCAGATTACCTTTTTCTAATTGTCCTAAAAAGGTTTTAATGGGAACCCCTAAACTATTGCCCAAATAAAGCACTTCCTCTGACCCTTCTTCTTGACGAATTTCTTCGTGTTCTGCTCCTGCATTAATACCAATAACACGCCCCTGTTGATCTAATACGGCTCCCCCACTCATGCCTGGAAAAGATAGCGCGTTGTACACCAATTCCATGCCAGTGGAGAGGGAATATCGATCTTTGGTATTCGTCAGATTTTCGTATTTTGGATCGGCTACACCTGATGTAAATCTCCGACTAGGATTACCGGATTTCACTAGGGGAAACCCAGACAGAAAAACCAAAGGATTGTAAATGTCAATTCCGACTTCTTCTTGGCTTGTTTTCAAGTCACCAATAGGATAATCAGCTAAAGTGGCTACTTGGTAAGTTTCGTCGCTGGTAAACGCAACTATTGCAATATCTACCCCTTCAAAAGTTTTGATCCCTTCTTTGTTAACCCGATGAGATTGACCATCAGGGGTAATAATCTGAGATTTGGTCAATCCTTCGACTACATGACGGGCTGTTAAGACATAATAGGTTTGTTGGTTGCGTCCAATAATCACCCCAGAACCATCAAAGTTTGTTGGGGTATCGATTCTCACAGTAATTTTGGCAGCAATTTGGTTAACTTGTCGGGGAATATTAGTTGCGCTCTCTTTTCCATTGTAAAGTTTTGCCAAAAAAGCAACAGGTTCAACGGGGATGGCGAAATTGGCTTCTTGCATCTGTTGTAGTAAAGCAGCATCGGGACTTGTCCCATCTTGATAGAAATAAGCCTCGCTAAAAATCGCGTTCCCCTTACCTAAAAGACCGACTAATTGACCTCTTTGATTTAATAAGACTCCTCCACTCATCCCTTGTTCTGTGGGGTTGGTAAAGCCAATTTGATAGCCACCTTTCATGGGTTTGGGCCCGGATTTTCGATGCCCGTAGAAATCACCGTTGGCGGGGAAAGACTTCGATTAATGGCTAGCGAAGTAGCAAAGACCACTAAAGTGAGTAAAGGAGCCCAAGAACTTGCAATCGTAGAAGACTATTACGTACGAAGTGAAAGAATTGGGAGTAGGTAAAGATCCCCTCAAGCAATCCAGTCACTGAACTAAGGCCTCTCTAAATTCTTAAGTCGCTCAAATTAATATGCCTGATTGATGCAGCCGTCACGAAAGAAGCTGTGGCCGAGTTGCAACGAGCTCTACCGGATTGTGAAATTGTTTGGGATGAATAAGAATTAGA
>JBCDDV010000794.1:0-2200 GCA_039180145.1 Cyanobacteria bacterium P01_G01_bin.49
CAAAAATTTCCTGAAGTCAAAAACCTTGATTCCGTTCTCCCAGAATTGCTTCACTTCGATGAAGATAATGCCATCATCGTTTTCAACTATTTGGATGATTACCAAGATTTAAGTAAATTTTATTTCCAAGAAAGTAGCTTCCCCATTGAAATTGCCAGTAACATCGGGACTCTTTTAGCAACTATTCATCGCTACACCTATGAAAACGAAAACCATAGACAGTTTTTTCAGAATGAAGAAAACAGTCAGGTTGCCAATCAAGTTCCTAAATTAATTAAGGGTTTAGAGAGAATAACCCCCGAAATATTTGGTGCTATCCCTGGGGATGGCTTAAAGTTCTTTGCCCTATATCAAAAATACGATAGTTTAGGAATTGCGATCGCAGATTTAGGAAAAGCTTTTACCCCTTCTTGTCTAACTCATAATGATTTAAAACTCAACAATATTCTGTTGCAGACAGATTGGCAGCAAACTAACGACAATATTATCAGACTAATAGATTGGGAACGCTCTAGCTGGGGTGATCCTGCTTTCGATTTAGGAACCCTCTTTGCTAGCTATATTCAACTGTGGCTAGGTAGTCTTGTTATCAGTAAATCTTTGAGTATCGAAGAATCGTTAAATTTGGCTGTAACACCTTTAGAACAGCTTCAGCCTTCTATTGCTACTTTAACCAAAGCCTATTTGAATACTTTCCCAGAAATTTTAGAATATCGTCCCGATTTTTTACCAAGAGTTGTGCAGTTTGCTGGTTTTGGATTAATCCAACAGATTCAGGCAATGATTCAATATCAAAAATCTTTTGGGAATACGGGGATAGCCATGCTTCAGGTAGCTAAATCCTTATTATGTCGTCCAGAACGTTCTATGCCGACTCTTTTTGGTAAAGGAATTGTCGAAATAGTTCAACTTTGTACTGCTGCTTAAACCATTATTTAGGAACAAAATTATGACACAATTACTCAAATCTCCTCAATCTCTAATTGATCGTTGCTCAAATCGTTTGGCAATTGTTTTAGAAGATATCGTCAATAAGGTTGAAATTAGAGCCGATTTTTCCGTTCGACATCCTGACTATAAACCATTAGAGTTGCCGATTGAAGCCATAACTAGATTTCAAAATATGCCAGAACAGATGCAACAGAAATATCTTAGTTTGCAACTACGAAGTTTTCTCTACGGTATTTACTATAGTGGCTCAATGCGGAAGGCTTTAGCATTAGACTCAGAAGACAATAATCTCCCTTTAGATTTGGAAAATAACACTTTCTTAGGAGTAGATTTAGAATTTTATAACCGCATCCATAACAGTAATAACGGACAAGGTTATTTCGAGCCTGGTTGGTCGATTCTGAGAGAAGAAGAAGATGGTAGTTTAGTTGTACAAAAAGGTGCTTTAAAACTTCATATAGAGCGCGATCTACATCTACAACCTAGTGAACAGAATAGTGTAATTGGCGATCTAGTCGCTATCAAAATGCCTAAAAATTGTGTACAAAATGGCTTCTATGTATCTGTTGGTAATGCTAGAGCTAATCTAAGAAAAGAGGTATCGGAGTTGGTAAGGATTTATTTTAACTTGACTCCTGATGGTGCAGTAGAGGTAATGGGGAGTTTAACTCCGCAACTAAACGAGCAAGATATTCCTTTCGATTTTAAAGTTTTATACAATCCCCAGGATTATCAGCGTCATGATTCAGGTGTTTTGTATTTTGATAAGAGTAACTACGAAGTGATTCGCCAAATTTTACAGCAAGTATATCAAGAGAATTCTGCTCATTTCAAGGCTGACGTTCCCCTTTTTACTTTGCAATTAGCACCAGGGTTAGCATTAGCAGAAGAACCAGATCGTAAGTTTGCCGAAAGAGAAAGCTTTGGCATGAATCGCTGTCAAATTATCGCTAATGCTTTACTAGAAGCTTGGCATCAAGATAAAACATCACCTGAAGAAAAAATGCAATGTGTTTTTGAACATTTTGCTATTTCTGGTATTGATTTAAACCATACTTATCTTAATGCTAATTCAAAAAATATTTATTCTAATTTTTACTGATTAGTTTGAGAATAATTAAATGTTTTTTGTTCTTTGTCTTTTGCATAAAAAGGATCGCAAAGTGATTATTTTGCTAATCTAGGAATAAGAATTAATAATCAGTATTTAATTCTTGATTGAACACAAATAATAATCGGAGAAAATTTC
>JBCDDV010000795.1:0-2199 GCA_039180145.1 Cyanobacteria bacterium P01_G01_bin.49
AGTAACCCAGAAAATAACTGATAATTTTATCTTACCCGAAGCAGATAAAAGCCATATTGTTTTTGTTAATGGAGAATATATTGCGGAGTTATCTAATGTTTCTGCATTACCCGAAAATATCTATGTTGGTAACTTAAGTAATCTTTCAGAGATACAAAGGAGTAAACTGGCTAACTATTTGGGCAAACAAGAAGGGGAAAAAGACGCATTTACTGCTTTAAATACAGCAGGAGTTAATGACGTTGCGGTAATTTGGCTAACTCCAAATATTGTCATTGAAACTCCCATTCAATTGCTATTTCTTGCCGTCGCCAATGATATTTTTAGTCTCATACAACCTCGTACCTTAGTGATTGCCGAAAAAGGTTCTAGTTTATCTTTCATTGAATATTATGGTACCACTACAGAAAATTGTTCTGGTGTGACACCAAATCAACCTTACTTCACTAATTCTGTTACCGAAATTTGGGTAGAAGATAACGCCCAGATCAACCATAGCCGTATCCAACGAGAATTAAAAGATAGCTTTCATATTGGCAAAAGTGCTATTACGCAAAACCAAGATAGTCGCTATACCTGTAACGAGGTCAACTTGGGATCAAAATTGTCCCGTCATACTCTACAAATTTGGCAAAATGGGACTCAAACAGAAAGTCATCTTAACGGGTTAACGATGATTGATAATCAGCAGATTTCTGATACTCATACTGCGGTTTGTCTCAACCATCCTTATGGCATAACCAATCAATTACATAAATGTATTATAGATGGGAATGCTCGCGGTATTTTTAATGGCAAAATCTTCGTTCCCAAGCCTGCTCAAGTTACTAATGCTACCCAGCTAAACCGCAACTTATTACTATCACCAAAAGCCCGCATTAATACCAAACCAGAACTACAAATTACGGCAGATAATGTTAAATGTTCTCATGGTGCAACTATCAGTCAATTAGAAGCTGATGAACTTTTCTATTTGCAAAGTCGAGGATTAAATGAAACAGATGCTCGCCATCTTTTAATTGATGCTTTTGCCACCGAAATCTTAGAAAAAATTCCAATTGATTCTCTCCGGCAAAGATTAACACAATGTGTTGTTTGTCGTACTGTAGATGCTTAAATCAAGTATCTTTCAAATATCCGAAAGCTCTAAATCTTTCGTCTCCACTAATTCTAACTTCTAATTCTCAACTTCATTATGACTGCTATTCAAGAAAAAACCCTAGGGACAAAAGTTCGTAAGGACTTTCCCATATTACAGCAAGAAATTCACGGTAAACCTTTAGTTTACCTAGACAATGCCGCAACGTCTCAAAAACCAGTTACGGTACTTGACGCTTTAACCCATTATTATCAACAAGATAACGCAAATGTTCACCGTGGGTCCCATAGTTTGAGTGTCAGGGCAACAGAATCTTATGAAGGGGCAAGAGATAAGATAGCCAAATTTATTAATGCTGCTTCTCGGCAAGAGATTATCTTTACTAGAAATGCTACTGAAGCTATCAATTTAGTGGCATATAGTTGGGCATTAAATAATCTAAAATCAGGGGATGAAATTATCACCTCGGTTATGGAACATCATAGTAATCTTGTTCCTTGGCAAATTATTGCCAAAAAAACAGGGGCAGTGATCAAATATGTCCAATTAACCCCTAATGAAGAACTTGATCTAAAACAGTTTAAATCTTTATTATCAAGGAAGACAAAATTAGTTACTATCGTACATATTTCTAACACATTGGGCTGTATTAATCCCGTTGAAGAAATTGTCAAACTATCTCATGAAATTGGCGGAAAAGTTCTCATTGATGCCTGTCAAAGTATTCCTCACACTGTCATTGATGTCCAGGCAATGGGATGTGATTGGTTAGTCGCAAGTGGTCATAAAATGTGTGGCCCATCGGGGGCTGGTTTTTTGTATGGTAGACAGGAAATATTAGAGGAAATGCCGCCATTTTTAGGGGGCGGAGAAATGATTGATCAAGTCTTTCTAGATGGGTTTACTTATGGAGAATTACCCCATAAATTTGAAGCAGGAACCCCAGCCATTGGAGAGGCGATCGCTTTAGGGGCAGCCGTTGATTATTTAACAGAAATTGGTATGGATAAAATTCATGCTTATGAAGAAGAATTAACCGCTTATTTATTTCGGAAACTTGAAGAAGTTCCCAACATGAAAATTTATGGGCCAAAACCAAC
>JBCDDV010000796.1:0-2197 GCA_039180145.1 Cyanobacteria bacterium P01_G01_bin.49
AGGATAGGTCATCTCAGGTCAGGTCACCAGTACAGGTCAAGTGACCCAACCTCAAAAAAGGGAGAATAGTCAAATTTCCCAACAAGAACTTATTATATTAGTTCAACAAACAATTGCACAACTAGATAAAATCGCCCAACAATTAAATACTGAATCTTTCAAACAATTGCCGAGCCAAGGAACAGTGGAAATGTTAGTTAAAACTACCAACGCGATAACTGTTTCTCTTGAAGATTCTTCTGGCACTACGCCAATAGTGGAAACGCCACCAAATCAGCTTGAACTGACTTCAGATCAAAAGGAAATACCTGAAATAAAAACAGACGAAGAATCGCATAAAGTTGCTGAATCTAATGCCTTACAGGCTTTTTTTGCCAATGTTTTAAGTGGGATTCGCAATATTCTACCAACTGCCTTGAGCGATCGCCTTCCTAATTGGGGAATTACTGGAATTTTGACTGTGATTATTGTCGGAGTTTTATCGACATCAGTCTTATTATTACCTCAGCCGATTTCTATTTCCAAGATTGTTCAAACACCTGTAGATGATCCCCAACCTCACATAGTAGAAACTCCTTTTCAATTAGAGTCTCCTGAATCACCTCAACCGGTCAAAATTGCACCACCCCCTCTACCTAAATTAACGCCTGAACAAAGTTTAATTACAGCCATTCAACAGGAAGTAACAGATTTAACTAATCAGTATCCCACGGGACTTATTGGAACAATTGAAGCAGATTTTTCAGGCAGTCGTTTGATTGTCACCATGGGAGAACAATGGTATGAATTGCCTCAAAGACGACAGGATACTTTGGCGAATACAATTTTAAATCGCGCCCAAAAATTGGATTTTCGGAAGCTAGAAATGCTCGACAATCAAGGAACTTTAATTGCTCGTAGTCCTGTTGTAGGCGATCAAATCATTATCCTTCAAAGACAGCGTTCTTTTAGCTAATATCACGATTGTATTCATCTTTTTTAAGGAGACTTATGGCCGATTCAATTATGTATCAAGAGGATGGTTTTGTGGTGATAGAACCTGATCAACCTGAACAATTTTTAACCCATCAAGAGTTATTAAAAAAGCTTCACCAGATCTTAATTACTCGTCAAGATGATTTACCAAGAGAATTGCAAAAATTCACCTCAATTGATGCACAAGCGCAATATTTAATGGAAAACTTTTGTGATCTAGATATGGGGCCAGATAGTTATTTACAATGGTATGTGATTCGATTAGAAAAATAGTTTATCTTTACCTAAGATTATGTTAAGTTAAGTTTTGTAACACTCTTCCCTTAGACCGAGGCAATATCTATGGCAATCGAAATTCCAGAACCCATTAAAGTCTGGTCACAATTTGGTCATCCCCTTCTCATGTGGATCTTGTTAGGATTAACCCTTTATGCACTCTATTTGGGCATTCAATGGCGACGGACACGTACGGCTGATAAAGATGTCAGAAAAGAATTATTACAAAAAGACTTTCGCAATAGACATTATCAATTAGGATCATTACTATTGGGACTAATGGTGTTAGGAAATATTGGCGGTATGGCAATTACCTATATCAACAATGGTAAACTTTTTGTGGGGCCCCATTTACTAGTAGGATTAACTATGACAGGAATGATAGCTACATCTGCTTCTCTATCTCCTCTAATGCAGAAGGGTAATGAAATTGCTCGTTATACTCACATAACCCTCAACGTGGTACTGGTTGGTTTATTTGGTTGGCAAGCTTTTAGTGGAATGGAAATTGTGCTGAAAATCCTTGATAAAATTGCATAGGCTGCAATGGGATAGCAAGAGAAATTATTTGAGGGTAATGAAAAATTGCCAGGTTTAGCGTAACTTTCAAACTTAGTTTTTCTCGCTCCCATTGTTGTTTAATCGTCTTGCGCTTGAGCCAAACTAATTAAGAATAGATCAATCTGATTATCTTCTTTAGATTCAACTTTAGTATAGATGCCAGGGCCAAAAAACTTCTCTATTTTCTCTTGTCTATCTTGCCAAGTTTCTAAAGAAATAAACGGCGATTCAAATTCTAAAATTAAGGCATAGTTTCCCTCAATTTTTTCTTCTCGTATTGCTACTAAGAGGGGTCTATCTTCGTCGCTTGGACTCAACCCCAAGCGTTCGAGAGAATCATCAAGATGCGCTTCTTGTCCATAGCGATAACGGGTAACATCTTTGC
>JBCDDV010000797.1:0-2190 GCA_039180145.1 Cyanobacteria bacterium P01_G01_bin.49
AAAGCGTCCCCCATTGCTAGAGGACGCTTTTTCGTTCTATGAAGCTAATTCAGGAATTAACCGTTGATAGCAGGAGCAGATACAGGCTCAGCAGACGCTAAGTCTAAGGGGAAGTAATGCACGAGCGCAACGCTCACAACTTCCCCTTAGACTTAGCGTCTGCTGAGCCTGTATCTGCTCCTGCTATCAACGGTTAATTCCTGAATTAGCTTCATAGAACGAAAAAGCGTCCTCTAGCAATGGGGGACGCTTTTTTTGTTTGGATATTTGTGATTGACACTTATTAACAAAAAGCTAGTTAAATAAATTTAATAATAGTCCCAAAGAGGGAAACATCAGCAATTAAAAGGAGGCACAATAGCAATATAACAGTAAGCACTCAACCTAAAATAGTTCTATGACAACCACACTTTTCAAACCGGAAACCATTGAATCCTACTTAGGTCAAGAAGCAGAAACTCTCCTAACTTACAAAGCTAAGATTCCTCAATCTTTGTTACACTTACCAGGCAATGACTTTGTAGATCGGATCTTCAGTCAAAGCGATCGCAATCCTCAAGTCTTACGCAGTCTTCAGCAAATCTATTCAACAGGAAGATTAGCTAATACGGGATATGTTTCAATTTTACCTGTTGATCAAGGAATTGAACATTCTGGTGCTGCATCTTTTGCGCCTAACCCTATTTATTTTGACCCCGAAAACATCATTAAATTAGCTATAGAAGGAGGATGCAACGCTGTTGCTACCACTTTAGGGGTATTAGGGATAATGTCTCGAAAATATGCCCACCGTATCCCCTTTTTAGTAAAATTAAACCATAGTGAATTACTCACCTATCCTAATGCTGCTGATCAGATTATGTTTGCTAATGTAGAGCAAGCTTGGAATCTTGGTGCAGTCGCAGTAGGTGCTACAATTTATTTTGGATCACCAGAATCAAATCGTCAAATTCAAGAAGTCAGTAAAGCCTTTTCTCGCGCCCATGAATTAGGCATGGCTACCGTATTATGGTGTTATCTACGCAATGATATTTTTAAGCAAGATAAAGACTATCATTTAGCCGCAGATTTAACAGGACAAGCCAACCATTTAGGGGTAACCATAGAAGCAGATATTATCAAACAAAAACTCCCTGAGTGCAATGGTGGATATGAGGCTGTTGCTAAAGCAAGTAATCAAAAATATGGCAGAACCAATGATAAAGTTTACAGCGAATTAACCAGCGATCATCCCATTGATTTAACTCGTTATCAAGTGCTGAATTGTTATGCAGGAAGAAGCGTTTTAATTAACTCTGGTGGCGCATCAGGTAAAAACGATTTTGCCGAAGCAGTTCGCACTGCGGTTATTAATAAACGGGCCGGTGGTTGTGGATTAATTTCAGGCAGGAAAACCTTTCAACGACCTATGGAAGAAGGCGTTAAATTATTTCATCTTATTCAAGATGTTTATCTTTCTTCTGATATTACTATTGCTTAATGAAAAGAATTAGTATTAAAGGGGCATTTAGGATGATGTCCCTTTAATTTATAGTTTGTCTCTAGTCTAGAAAAAATTGTTGAAAAAATAGCTAAAGTTCTATTATAAATGGCCTCTTTTCAATTGCGAATATTTTAATTTAACTAAAGCAAGATAATGTACAATAAAAAATAAATACTATAATTATGACTCTCCATAATGATAAAATCTTCTTTACCTACAGCTATTGATTTATTTTCTGGTGCTGGTGGTACTGGGTTAGGTTTTATACAGTGTGGATATAATATCTTAGGTGCAGTTGAATTAGATAAGTATGCAGCAGAAACTTACGAAAAAAATTTAGATATTGGCGTGACACAAGTTGATATTAGAGAACTTGAGCCTAAAAACTTTCGAGAAACACTTAATTTAAAAAGAGGTGAACTAGATGTTTTAGTTGGTTGTCCACCCTGTCAAGGATTTTCTCAAATGCGAGTAATTGATGGTTCAAATCATAAAGATAATGATTTAGTGCTTATTTACTTAGAATTTGTCAAAGAATTTCTTCCCAAATTTGCTGTTTTTGAAAATGTGCCTGGTTTAATAAAAAAGCTATATGGTCGTGTATTTTTTGATAAGTTATGCCAGAGTTTACAAGAACTTGGTTACACATTAGTTCATCAATTAGTGGATGTAGTAGATTATGGAGTTGCTCAACATAGAAAGCGTGT
>JBCDDV010000798.1:0-2189 GCA_039180145.1 Cyanobacteria bacterium P01_G01_bin.49
GGTTATTCTCCTTTATTAATTCAAGCTGATAGCAAGTTAAATCACTACTCTAAAAAGCTTAAAGCTAAGTTGAATATTTCAAAGATGGCTGGAGAATATGATAATAATGCAACTATTCGTCGGAAAGCTTTGCACTCGTTAAATCCTATTATTTGTGACATTTTAATGTCCAAAGACAGTTTGACTCAAGAGGTTTTAGGGACAGAGAAAATAGAAGAATTAGTTTCTCAGACTAATTCTTCTAACTACACTGATATTGTTGCTGTATTGCTAACTGTAGAGCGATGGACTTCGTTAGCGCGAAGTGTTGCTCACGAAGCCAGACATAAATTCAACGAAAATAGTTTAAAGTGGTAATGTTGTAGATTTGTTAAAACAGAGTTAAATCTCTAAGCCAAACTTTTCTGATCTAGAAATATTAGAAAAAGATTTTGATTAATTCTGTCGTGGGGACAAACTATGTTGAATATCAGGCAGGGCAAGCTTTTTGACGGCTCGACTTCTGGAAAGATGGAGGAGTATTTTTGGCGATCGCTAACGGGACAATCAGTTATCTTTTCAAGCAAAAGAAAATAAAAGAGTTTAAGGCAAGGATTTTTCTTTTTTATCGACAAACTTGTCGTTTTTCACGAATCAAATCCGATTGCTATACTCTCTTAGAAGTTGCTATACTCATTTTTTGAGACGAGGGTGACTATCCGCCCTACTATCTAGCCTCAGAAATAAATCCCGTCTTTTTGAGCAACAGTTTTAGCTTTTCGTAACAAAGTTTCGTATCCTTCTTTTCATTTCCCCACATTTCAGTAAAAAAGTTTTGCATCAATGCTATGACGCTGCGGTATTTGATGATGCTGGCAACGTAGAACTCATCTAACTTTATGTCCCCATCAGCCTGTATCTGCTCAATATTGTCAAGTAATATGGCTCCTATTTCATAAGGTACTAAGCCTTCTTTTATGCCATATTTTTTCATTATCCTGCTTTTCTGAGCCTCCGAACATAAATTATAGGGTGATCGAATTAAATGTCCAAGATTTCGCAAGACTTCTCCGTAATCGTAAAATAGGTTCTGCTCGAAGAAAGATTCTTCATTTTTCGTCAATGCAAAACTCTTATCTAGAACCAAACCAAAATCGGTCAAATATGTTTGTTGTCCATCGGTGAGGCTGTTGCGGAAATGTGCGTCGAAGTGGATAATTCCCTTCATCCGCAAAAAGTCAATCGTTATGCGTAAGTCATTTAGGGGTTTCTGAAGTTTATTGGGGTTTGAAAGCAGCCATGTTTCAAGAACATGCGGTATGTACTCTAGAAACAGAACTAACTCGTGATTTGCGATCGCTCTATCTAACACGTAGCTT
Source organism: Cyanobacteria bacterium P01_G01_bin.49 (assembly GCA_039180145.1). GTDB lineage: Bacteria > Cyanobacteriota > Cyanobacteriia > Cyanobacteriales > Microcystaceae > JBCDDV01. The sequence goes on from JBCDDV010000798.1 coordinate 1,359, forward strand.
CGGACGTTGGCATTATTGCCCCATTGTTCGAGATTCACATCTGCACGTTGTCCAGAAAACGGAATAATCCGATAATGATACATCAGTGGAAAAGTGGCGATCTCCCCTTCTAATACCCAATTGGTTGTCTTGATATGGGTCACGAGTTCGCGGAAGACCCCAAAACCAGTGGAACCAATGCCATAGTTGTAAGAAGTTGGCAGATTGTAAAAGTTTCTAGTGGAGAACAGGTTGTCATATTCAATGTTCGTAACTGGAATGCGCTTTACAAATACCTTAAATTGCTCAAGGACAATGACGTGATTCATCCCCCAACCCGTACTCGACTCATTCGACTCACTATTGTCAAACAAACAATGCAATTGTGCATTATCCAACTGAGCGATTTGCGAACTAAGCTTGAAGTACTTCTTGCTTCTAAATTCTAGGTTGTTCTTAACCATTTTTCTTCGTCGTTACAATGTAATATCGCCTCACATATTACTTTTCAATAATACGGTTGAGTCTAGTTAACATCTGATTTGACTTTAACCCACCAGTTAGCTAATTTTTCGATGGAGAGAATAAGTTCATCTGAATCAAGTTCAAAGAGATTAGCCGTACCATAACAAGCGAGATACCAAGCATATCGAGTTTCAAGACTAGGAAGAAATTTGTCATCAGGGGAAAGGGGTTTTAGGGGAATAGAAATATCATTAATTGTTACAGTAGGAAAGGAATAAAATACTTGATGAAAAACCATAGGTCTTGAGCTTTAATAACTTACAATATTAAATTGAGTCTTCCCACTTGAAGACGAAAAGATTAATGTTTAAGTGACTTGAATCAAAA
>JBCDDV010000799.1:0-2184 GCA_039180145.1 Cyanobacteria bacterium P01_G01_bin.49
TTAAGCCACTGAATCATAAGACTTCTCACACCGATTGAATTGAACCAAGAGACAATACTTTGGTTGCATGATAATCTTTTTTAACTAAAGTTGGGGACTAGGCAAGGTTTCGAGCAATTAAGAAAAGGGAAAAAATTGGGGATTTTGTAGACTTTTACAGAGTTTTGTTAAGATTTAAAGGCTATGAAAAAATTTTCCGCTAACAATTCACAAAACTCATGGTAATTGATTTTATTCCCTTTCGCTTCTCTCTGGATACGACAGTGATTGCTGGGACTTGTTTGTGGTCTTTGTCTCTTTATTTAGGTCTTTCTTCAGTGAGAGAAGGGATTATTGAAGGATTAAATCGTTGGTTTAATTTTGCGGAGCGATCGCTTTATACTTCGGCTGAGGAGTTTGAAAGAACCCGTCAAGCAAGAGAGTCTCAAAATGCTTTTTACGCCTCTCTTTTTAGTATTTTTCCCTTCTTTATTATCGGTGCATTCTGTAATTGGGGAGTGGAGTTGGGGTTGGGTCAAAGTTGGTCAGTGAGTATGGGAATTCTCGCTTGTATGGCCTGTGGAATTTACGAATTAGGTCGCAGAAGCACATAAATTAGAGATCAAAAAAGACTAATAAAAAAATGGATAAAGCAACATTTGGTGCGGGATGTTTTTGGGGAGTAGAATTAGCATTTCGTCAACTAAAAGGTATTGTTTCAACGTCTGTCGGTTATATGGGAGGTCATTTTCCTAATCCCTGTTATTTAGATGTTTGTGCGAGAATTACTGGTCATGCAGAAGTCGTACAAGTTGAATATAATCCTATTGAAATTAGTTATGAAAATCTATTAGAAACTTTTTGGAAAGTTCACGATCCGACAAGTTTAAATCGTCAAGGGGCAGATCGGGGAGAACAATACCGTTCTGTTATTTTTTATCATACAAAAGAACAGGAAAAAGTAGCAATACAATCTAAACTAAACCTTCAGCTTTCAGGTAAATATGACAAAGAGATTATAACAGAAATTAAAGCTGCTTCTGATTATTATTTAGCAGAAGACTATCATCAACAATATTTTGAGAAAAAACATAATAAACAAATTTATGAATAACGAACGTAATTTGACATCTTCTGAGGAGGGAATGGCTTTATTGAATCAATATTCAGGATGTTTTTCCATTGCAACAGTTAGTCAGATTAAAGGACGAATTAATGTAGAAAATTTACAGAATTCCCTATATTTTGTACAAGCTAATTATCCCCTTCTGAATTGTAGAATTCTTAAAGATGTGAATAGTTTACAACTCAAATTTAAGGAGTTCGGTACTAAACCCATTATTTTAGAAAATTTGGAAAATTCTGACAATCAATCTTGGGAAACTACTGTTATTCATTATTTCAATCAACCGTTAAAACCAGATGAGTGTTTGTTGAAATGCCTTTTATTATCGTATCCTAGTCATTTATCCTATTATTTTATTACCATTGTTCATCATTCCATTGCCGATGGACTATCAGCAGTTAAACTGCATAATTCAATTTTTAATCATTACGAATTTTTAGAAGAGAATCATCAAGTATTGCCTCAAAAGCTGAAAGATATTTCATCAGTTTACTATCAAAATTTTGACAATAAATACCAGAAATATTTAGGTTATTTTATTGGTGCAGCATCACTTTTTGATAAAAAAATCAAAAAGAAAATTTATCGAATTAGCAGAATCAATATCGAAAAATTAGTCCCTATTCATGAGAGAAAAGGATATTTTGTCAATCATTGCCTAGATCAAAGCTTAACTGAGGCAATCATTCAACAAAGTAAACAAAATAAAATAACAGTTCATAGTTTATTGATGGCTGCTATTTTGTTAAGTGTGGCCAATGAAATTAACTTAAATCAAAAAACAATTAACCTCTCTTGTCAATCTTACGTTGATTTAAGAAAACGATCTAATCCTATTGTAGGAGATGATTGGTTGGAATTGAACTGAGTACACACAGTGCGTTAAGGATGATTGTTACTAATATTTCAAACTCGTTACAGGTCTATGGAAACATGCGAGTGGAACAGTTTCTGAAGCCCCTTTTTTCCATTTTTCACTCTATCTTGTAACAATATATTGAGATATGTTTTCGTCTGTACACTGCATGAATGCCTATTGTGATCAACTTTCGGATTGTTGGTGACATAGACGAACGGAA
>JBCDDV010000800.1:0-2179 GCA_039180145.1 Cyanobacteria bacterium P01_G01_bin.49
AACTTGTTTAGGCTGACTGCCTAAATATCCCAACGTTATTGTTCCTAATAATAATGTGACAATGGCTAAAAAAAATGGTGTATTAGAGCAGATTCCTAAAACCATTAAACTGATATTCAGAAACGCTTTCTCAGGTTTTGTTATTGCCATTTCCAGCCTCATTGATTTTAATAGGGTATTTTAAAATTCCCCTTATTGAATTATATATCAGTATTTTGGCGAATATCTGTAAGAAAACTAACAATATTAAGTATTTTTTCTATTTTAGGCTGTTGAGATGCTAAATAGCTCGATTTACTGGGAGAGAGAAGAAAGAATTGCTTTGTGTGGTTGATAAAATTTAGCTTATTCAAAATTATCTTTAATAAAGTGTGATCGTCCTTTTTGAGTCGTCTCCAATCTCTTATTTAAGGACTCCCATTCTTGCGTGTTGATCTGTTCAATCACCTCATCTAACTGTTGACGATAAGCGATTAATGAACGCAATAAAGCTGTTCGATTATATTGTGCCATCATTAACCCTAATTCTGGGTTTCCTCCTCCTACTCGACTGGTATCTTTAAATCCGGAACTGGCTAATTTGTGGGCTAGTTTTAAGACGAGGGGATCTTCTTCGTGTAAACAAGCGGTAATTAAACTAGCACTAACCATTACAGGTAAATGGGAAATCCAAGCAACTGCTTTATCATGATTTTCCGGAGAACAAGTATAAACAATTGACCCTAAGGATTTAGCTATTTCTTCAAGGGTCTTGATACTATTTTTAGGAGAATTTTGAGTGGGGGTGATTACATAGGGTGCATTTTTAAATAAATTTTTTTGGGCTGCTTCTATGCCTTGTTTTGCTGTTCCTGCCATGGGATGTCCCCCGATAAAATTAGTCCATAATGTTTCGCATGATTCAACTATCGGGGTTTTTACAGATCCCACATCTGTAACAATTGTTTCTTGGCTAATATAGGGCTTTAATTGTTCTAAAGTATTAGAAATTAGTCCAATTGGAGTGCAAATAAAAATAATATTTGCAGCCGAAAGTAGGCTCAAATTTGTGTTTGCTTGGTCAACTGCACCAGTTGCTTCTGCTTGTTGACAGGTACTTTCTTTACGGGAAACCCCCAAAATGGTATGACCGCGATCGCGTAAATCAAGACCTAATGATCCGCCAATTAATCCTAATCCAATGATACCAACTTTCATTAATAGGTTGTAACAGGATGATAGTCTCGACAATTAATGGCCTCTTCTGTACTTGCATTATGAGGATTTACTGGACATTTCAGGCGATGATCGTTGGTAAAATACTGACAATTACTACAGGGAATTTGATGCATCGTTTTTGTGCGGTTTGCTGTTTCTTTCAGGGTAGTCCAGAATGACCATACCAACATCAAACTAAATGTCCAGGCGACTATAAAACATAAAGGGACTAAAATGTATTGTATTGGTTTAATTAAGATATCTAAGAGTTGAAACACGGCTGTTTATTCTGGAATGGTCATTATTGATAACTTAAAACAAGTTATCTAATCAACTGAGATAATTTTATTCCTTCTCAGGATAACATATTCAATTTATAAGGAGGATCGAGATTGTTTACAAATATTTTATCAAGCTAGCTGAATCTTTTTATTCTATCAATTGATAATTAGATACTTATCATTAATACCATGTCTTTCTAACATCAAATATTTCATAATCTGTGATTTCTGTGGTTGATGAATAAGGCTGGGATTCAAGATTAAGTGAATCTAATTCTTGAGGATGTAACCGCTTAAAGACTTGCTGCATAATTAGGGTTAAATTATGCCAAGAAAGCATTTGATTTTGATTGATTAATTGCTGCTCAATGAGAAACGTCTGTAGCTTCTTTAAGGCAATATTAGCGACATTATTTTCAGTGACTATCTCTGAACTAATTGGGGTTGATTTTCGCAAAGGATCTCGTTCAATCGCTGCTAAAGCACGACGAACCTCGGATGTAATTTGTTTTTTATACTTTTGCTGACCAAAACGTTTTTGTTGCTCTTTTCCTCTTGTACTAGAGGCATAAAGAGCAGGTAGACGGTTAAGAGCGTAGGTTGCAACTTCAATTGTGTTTAAATAACTTTTGAGGCTTTTGGGATAAAATTTAAGTTGCGCTTCAATTTCTTCTTGTACTAACAGTTCCATAACATTGACA
>JBCDDV010000801.1:0-2178 GCA_039180145.1 Cyanobacteria bacterium P01_G01_bin.49
AAGGATAAAAACTCTCCATCAAAAATTCTGTTTCTAGTCGAAAATGTTATCCATAAACGCAAAATAAAAGCAATAATTGCTAGAATTATCAATAGTTTTTTATTTTGTTCTTTTTGAAATAATCTTAAAAATGAATTCATGATAATCTCCCTGAATATCTTCTGTGATTAGAGATTGCACGTTTTCTTTTTAACAAAGTGCCTCAAGGCAACCAAGGATATTGACGAAAGTTAGGAGGACGCTTCTCTAAAAAAGCCTGTTTTCCCTCAGCCCCTTCTTCTGTCATATAGTAAAGTAAGGTAGCATTGCCTGCTAATTCTTGTAGTCCTGCTTGTCCATCACAGTCAGCGTTAAAGGCAGCTTTCAGACAGCGAATGGCGATAGGACTTTTTTCTAAAATTTCCTTAGCCCACTGCACTCCCTCGTCCTCTAATTGAGCAATGGGAACCACACAGTTAACCAACCCCATCTCTAATGCTTGCTGAGCATTATACTGACGACAGAGAAACCAAATTTCTTTTGCTTTTTTTTGTCCAACAATACGGGCCAAATAACTCGCCCCAAAACCGCCATCAAAACTCCCAACTTTTGGCCCAGTTTGTCCAAAAACGGCATTATCAGCCGCAATCGTTAAATCACAGATAATATGTAGCACATGACCCCCACCGATAGCATAACCTGCCACTAAGGCAATAACGACCTTGGGCATAGAGCGGATCAACCGTTGTAAGTCAAGGACATTTAAACGAGGAACCCCTGCATCATCAATATATCCCGCTTGTCCGCGAACACTTTGGTCACCGCCAGAACAAAAAGCATATTTTCCATCGCTATGAGGCCCAGCCCCAGTTAATAAAATAACGCCTATTTGGGCATCTTCACGGGCATCACAGAAAGCATCATATAATTCAAAGACTGTTTTTGGACGAAAAGCATTGCGTTTGTGGGGACGATTGATAGTGATCTTGGCAATACCATTAGATTTATCATAGAGAATATCTTCGTAAGTTTTAGCACTTTGCCAGACAATTTCCATTAGTTAGGGCTATTTCACCTCAAAATATTCTATCGAGTATTTCTCAAATTCTTATTTTAATGTCAAATGTCCCAATCATAAACATAAAACTTTTGAATGAGCCTGATAGTGCGACAAAGTTAATCGATTTGTTTTCTTCATTAAATTTTTTAGTTAGAATTAAAAAGTTTACTGGGGAATGGGATGTTGCCTACCTCTCCATCCCCTGGCTATATCAATGATTTATTCTAGAATTCCTAATGCGATTAATCCTCCTAAAATAATCAAACCAACCCCTAAGATCCCATAGAATATCCGCGCTCCTGTTCTTCCAAAAATCTTAACGAAAAACCTAGCTTTTCGGTGATTCATATACCAATCCCAATTTAAAATGGCTCCACAGAGGGCAAAAATTCCACCAGCTATAACTAATAATCCCATCATTTGAGTCTTTAGAGAGTTTAATATATTTACTCTGCCATTGTACATTTTTTGGGTTAAAATTATTAACTTAAAAGCTGAATATCTCCGTAACTTAATAATAATGCGTCGAGAAATAGAGATTGTAATTGAGAAAGTTAAGAGTTGGTTCCCCAAGACTACGGCAAAAATAGAAGCTCAAGCCAATGAGCTAGAAACCAAATTAAAAGAAACATCAAGCCATAACCCATTACCTCAAAAAACACTCAAGCATTTAAGACAAAAAATTAAGGCCTTACCTAGTTCCGCAATTTATCAAGCTACAGTAGAGGCAAAACTAACCAAGGCTTTAGCAAAATGGCAAGCTGAAGATAATGTTCCCAATACATTGGTCGTTTTAGGTAATCCAGTAGAGCCAATCGAGCTAATTTTGCAACAAACCCTAACAACTTGGCAAGGGTCAAACCAAATGATGGTCAAATCGTTAACTTGGTCGGCTCGTCCTCATGACTATACCAGTATTTCCACTCAACTTCAGGAAGTAATAAATTTATCCCAAAATAATCCTGAGCAAAAAAGCCCATTGTTATTTATTATTCCTAATATAAGCTGGTGTTTCTTACGTTGTGTTGATGGATTAGATACCATTGATTATCTGCAACATTCAGTTTTCCAAGACCGCTCCCGATTTTGGCTAATTGGTTGTAATAATTGGGCTTGGCAGTATCTTGATCGCGTTTGCC
>JBCDDV010000802.1:0-2176 GCA_039180145.1 Cyanobacteria bacterium P01_G01_bin.49
ATCGCTACTTATTACGCAACGATATTTTATTGACCTTTGAAAATTTTTGTAAGGAACAGGAAAAACCTTTCTCTTATATTCAATCTTCTCGCTTAAGTCAGTTAGTTCACTGTACACAGGAAATCATTTTAGAAGAGGCAAGTCTATGTATTGTTTATCGACCCAAAATTGCTAAACAAGAAATATATCGAATTTATGAAAGTTTAGCTGTTGAACCTTTAACAGTGCAAGAATTATTAGATATTCGTGATGATTTTGTTGGTCATTTTAACCCCGAAGAAGGGGATGTCTTTGAAATCGATCTTCAGCCTTTTTATGATTATTCTCCAATTATTCGCGATCCCAAAAATATTGGGCGAGGAATGGAATTTCTTAACCGTTATCTTTCGAGCAAACTATTTCAAGATCCTCGTCAATGGTTAGATGCTTTATTTGGTTTCTTAAATATTCATCAATATAATGGGACGACCTTACTTATTAATGGGAGAATAAAAAACCAACAAGAATTATCAGATCAAGTAAAAGAATGTTTAAGCTTTGTTAGTACACTTCCCGATTATAAACCCTATGAAGAATTTCGCTTTGAACTACAAGATTTAGGGTTTGAACCAGGGTGGGGAAATACTGCCTATCGAGTGAAAGAAACCCTTGGAATTCTTGATGAATTAATTGATTCCCCTGATGCTAAAGGATTAGAAGCTTTTTTGTCGAGAATTCCCATGATTTTTCGCATTGTTTTAGTGTCAGTTCATGGGTGGTTTGCACAAGAAAGTGTTTTGGGCCGTCCTGATACAGGTAGACAGGTTGTTTATGTGCTTGATCAGGCAAAAAATCTCGAACAACAACTCAAAGAAGATATCACCTTAGCTGGACTAGACGCACTCCAAATTGAGCCTAAAGTTATCATTCTCACCCGTTTAATTCCTAATAGTGATGGAACGAAATGTAATCAACGCCTAGAACGAGTTCATGGCACTGAAAATGCTTGGATTTTGCGAGTTCCTTTTCGAGAATATAATCAGAATGTCACCCAAAATTGGATTTCTCGTTTCGAGATTTGGCCCTATTTAGAAACTTATGCAATTGATTCAGAAAAAGAACTAATGGCAGAATTTCAAGGTAGTCCTGATTTAATCGTTGGTAACTATTCTGATGGAAATTTAGTCGCTTTTTTATTATCAAGAAGGCTAAAGATAACACAATTCAATATTGCTCATGCTTTAGAGAAATCAAAATACTTATTTAGTAATTTGTATTGGCAAGACTTAGAAAATGTTTATCATTTTTCTCTACAATTTACGGCTGATTTAATTGGAATGAACGCCGCTAATTGTATTATTGCCAGTACCTACCAAGAAGTTGCAGGATTGCCTAATAGTGTAGGACAATACGAATCCTATCATACTTTTACCATGCCAGGTCTTTACCATATTGTTCATGGAATTGAGTTATTTTCTCCCAAATTCAATGTGGTTCCTCCTGGGGTTAATGAAACTGTTTATTTTCCTTACTATCAAGAAAAAGAACGAATTTCTAGTATCAACGAACAAATCGAACAACTATTATTTATTAATGAAGAACCTGATCGTATTTTTGGAAGCTTAGAAAATCCCAATAAACGACCAATTTTTTCCATGGGACGATTAGACCGAATTAAAAATATTGCTGGATTAATTGACATTTTTGGTCATTCCCCAGACCTTCAAGAACAATGTAACTTAATTATTGTGACTGGTAAATTATCAGTTTTCGATGCATCTAATGAGCAAGAACGAGAAGAAATTGAACGACTTTATCATCTGATTAATGCTTACGATTTACATGGAAAAATACGCTGGTTAGGAGTAAGATTACCTAAAACAGAGTCAGGAGAAATTTATCGTGTGATTGCTGATCGTCGGGGGATTTTTGTTCAACCTGCCTTATTTGAACCCTTTGGTTTGACAATTTTAGAGGCAATGGTTTCAGGTTTACCAACATTTGGAACTCAATTTGGCGGGCCATTAGAAATTATTCAAGATCACATTAACGGATTTTATATTAATCCCACAAATCTGGAAGAAACAGCACAAAAAATCTTAGAGTTTATCCAAAAATGCGAAGAAAATTCTAACTATTGGGAAGACATTTCTCAAAAAGCGATTGAAAGAGTCCAAACTACCTATACCTGGAAAAT
>JBCDDV010000803.1:0-2169 GCA_039180145.1 Cyanobacteria bacterium P01_G01_bin.49
CCCAGCTTCTTATTTTGAGCCGAGTGATTTTAATGAGTCCCTAAGTATTTTAGGGGTCTTGAGGCTTAGTATTACTTAGATATTTTGCGACCGTTTGCACATCCTTATCCCCCCGACCTGAACAATTAATAATAATGCGAGGACTCCCTTCTAGGGTAGGACAAAGATTTTCTAAATAGGCGATCGCATGAGATGTTTCAAGGGCAGGAATAATCCCTTCTAATTCAGATAACCGTTGAAACGCGGCAACTGCTTCTGCATCGGTGACACTATAATATTCCGCCCGACCGCTATCTTTGAGATAACTATGCTCTGGCCCTACCCCAGGATAATCTAGTCCAGCACTGATAGAATGGGCTTCTGTAACCTGCCCTTCTCCATCTTGTAATAAATAACTCATTGCCCCGTGTAAGACCCCTGGACGACCTTTTGTCAGGGTGGCAGCGTGTTTTCCAGAAGCAATACTTTCTCCGGCCGCTTCTACGCCAATAATACGAATTGAGGGTTCTTTGACAAATTCATAAAATAGCCCCATCGCATTTGATCCACCGCCAATACAAGCGAGTAAAATATCGGGTAATCCTCCCCATTTTTCAGTACATTGTCGACGGGTTTCTTGGCCAATAATGTGATGAAAATCTCGGACGAGCATAGGATAGGGATGAGGCCCAGCCACAGATCCTAAAATGTAATGGGTTGTCTCGACATTTGTCACCCAATCTCGGATTGCTTCTGATGTGGCATCTTTGAGCGTTCCCGTTCCTGCTTCTACGGGTTGAACCGTTGCCCCCAAGAGTTTCATGCGGAACACATTTAAGTTTTGGCGTTCCATGTCATGAACCCCCATATAAATGATGCATTCCAGACCAAAACGAGCGCAAACTGTCGCTGTTGCCACCCCATGTTGACCCGCCCCGGTTTCTGCAATAATACGCTTCTTACCCATGCGTTTCGCTAATAAGACTTGTCCAAGGGCGTTATTAATCTTATGGGCCCCTGTATGGTTTAAATCTTCCCGTTTTAAGTAAATTTGTGGCCCAGTTCCATCAGGACGTGCATAATTGGCGGTTAAGCGTTCGGCAAAATATAAAGGACTCGGCCGACCAACATAGTCGTTTAAGAGTTGGGATAATTCTTGTTGAAAGTCTGGATCATCTTTGTAGCGATGATAAGCGGTTTCGAGTTCGCTGAGGGCAGGCATCAGGGTTTCTGGAACGTATTTTCCCCCATAGTTGCCAAAGCGTCCTAATGCGTCGGGATATTGGGGTTGTGTCGATGATGATGGGGTAATAGGTGTAGTTGTCATTGTGGTTTCGGTCTTGATATTACTACGCAAATGATGGCGATCGCCAATTGACTTTTAGAAAGTTTCTATCCACGATAAGGTTAAGATCATAGTAGCTGTTTTTCTTTTCTCTATCACTATGTCTTCCAAATCTAAGCCCTCTAAGTCTATTGTTTATCAAGAATTTGGCAATGTCTCTAATTCAGAAGCAACGGAAAGAGCAGTTCGCGATCTCCCACCCCAGCAGCAAAATATTAGGGTACAGTCTACCCGTTCGGGACGCAAGGGAAAAACTGTCACTGTCATTACGGGGTTTCAACATTCTTCAGAAACCTTAACTAAATTACTAAAACAGTTAAAAAGTCAATGTGGAAGTGGAGGAACGCTCAAGGATGACACCTTAGAAATTCAAGGAGATCATCGTCAAAAATTGGTTAAAGTTTTAGGTGATTTAGGTTACAAGGTTAAGATTAGTGGCAGCTAATTAATTCTGTTTAATGTAGCAAAGAAATTTGCTCACTCCTCACAAAATTAAGCATAATTAAACCGTATGAAGGCGGCTAGGAAGATAGCCAACAATAACTTGCTCGTTAGTATCAGGATCTAACAACAAAATAACTCCTTTTTGTTTATTATCTTCCGTTTGAATGACACCATAACCAATTCGATCTTCTTTTACTCCTTCTAAAAGTTTGACGAATAAGTCTTCTTGAAAAGAAAGTTTTTGATGATTTTTCTTTGCAATGACTTCTTCTTCTAGTAAGTAATCAAAATTAATACCGTCGAACATTAGAATTACCTTAATAAAATCTTTATTATAATTTTATCATGGGAAGGATCATTAATCTTAATTGGTATTTAGCAGTTTGTCTTTTATATCACCC
>JBCDDV010000804.1:0-2168 GCA_039180145.1 Cyanobacteria bacterium P01_G01_bin.49
ATGATAAGTTCGGTAAAACCCGATCAATTTCAAGTGGGCAGACTTCCAATGTAATCTATGCAAATCTCTTGCCTATTTTTACTTGTGTATTTTAACAAGGTACAAGATCTGAGCCTGCCTCTCTGTGCTAATTTAGATTTATGCTTATTTGTTGAATCGAGGAACAATACTGTGATTGAACCCCTATTACTGGGAATCGTTTTAGGCCTTATCCCTATTACATTAGCTGGCTTATTTGTTGCTGCTTATCTACAATACAAACGTGGTAATCAACTCAACTTAGATTAATTGCTTAGTTAAGCTTGGCATTGGGACAGGTTTATGACTTGTCCCTCCATAATTCTGGCAAATTAGGGGAAAAATTGCCCACAGGTGTTAATATTGCCTGACGACCTTGATTATTTTGGTAGGATAATTGAATTTCTAAATAATCCGAAGGTCGATAGGGTAACCTTGCGGCCCATTCAATGACGGTAATGCCAGCAGACATAGTTTCTCCTTCCCAATATTGATCTAGATATAATGCTTCAATTTCTTCTGGTTGCAGACGATATAAGTCGAGATGATAAAGGGGTAAACGTCCTTGGGTATATTCATTAATCAAGGTAAATGTCGGACTAAGGATCGGATCATCAATGCCCAGCCCTTCTCCTATCCCCTGTACCAGGGTGGTTTTCCCTGCCCCTAAAGCCCCTTGAAGCAACAGCAAACTCTTTATTGGTAAACATTTACCTAATCGTCTCCCTAACTGTTGAGTTGCCTCAGCATCCGGTAAATTGACGGCAAAAGACCTCATTTTTGACTATACCAACGTAACAAAACCCTTGCTAAACGTTGAGGATTATGACTCACTTTACCCGTTGCTAAATCCTCGTCCATGACATTAGCTAAGACAATACGACAACCCAATTTCGCCACATCTTCTCGATCTAAGAATACTGAATGACATCCTTCTTGAGCATAACGTTTTAAGGCATAAGGAGAAGGGAGAGTTCTTTGTACTAAGACTGCATCAATAAGATCATTGCCACAAATTCGATGAATCGCTTCAATATGATTAGCAACTGTATAACCTTCGGTTTCCCCTAGTTGGGTCATAATATTGCACACATAAATGCGAGGAACCTTAACCTTGCTTAAAACTTCTTTGATTTCTGGCACTAGGAGATTAGGAATAACACTGGTGTATAAGCTACCAGGGCCAATAATAATATAATCTGCTTCTTTGATAGCTTGTAACGCTGCTGGTAAAGCCGGAGGTTTGGCTGGGATACAACCAAAATTACGAATTTGACCCCTTGCTTCAGTAATATTAGATTCGCCCTCAATTAGCCGCCCATCAGCTAATTCTGCCCAGAGACGCACATCACTAAGAGTAGCAGGTAATACTTTACCCCGAATCGCTAAAACTTTAGAACTAGCGGCGATCGCTTTTTCAAAATCTCCCCCTGTAATTGCTGTCATAGCTGTTAAAAATAAGTTCCCAAAACTATGACCGGTCAAACCATCTCCTGCTTGGAAACGATATTGAAACAATTCTGTTAACAGTGTTTCTTCATCAGCTAGGGCAGCGACACAGTTACGAATGTCCCCTGGTGGCAGTACCCCAATTTCTTCTCGAAGTCTTCCTGATGATCCGCCATCATCAGCAACAGTGACAATGGCGGTAATATTAGCACTATACTGTTTTAAACCCCGTAATAGGGTAGAAAGTCCTGTTCCTCCTCCAATGGCCACCATTTTGGGGCCACGATGTAAGCGACGGTGGGCCAGGAGACGATCAACTAATTCTTGATCACTATCTGGAAAAGCTTCAGTAATTGAACCTACTGTCCGACTTTGCCCCCACAATAACAAAAATACCCCTGATACCAAAGCCAAAGGGCCAGAAATATAACTAGGAATATAGTTGGTAATGGCTTGGAGAAGTTGGGAAATTAGCTCTAAGATGCGGTTAACGGGAGTCAATTTTACCCAAATAGCTAATCCGAGTAAAGTTAATATCAGGCCAGTAGCACTAATGAGTAACCAGCGTTTGATAAATAAGCCAGGAGATAGCCACTTAAACCAAAGGTTAACTTGTTTTGGGGTTCGCTGACCAACTTTAGCCCATTTTCGCTGTTCTGTTTTAAATATACGGATTGCTTGTTGTAAGGGACTGATGGACA
>JBCDDV010000805.1:0-2157 GCA_039180145.1 Cyanobacteria bacterium P01_G01_bin.49
ATGGGAAGACAAAATTGGCAATCACAATGATCCAGACGACGGTCGGGCTTTCAATGCTGAATTGACCATATCGGGCGAACAGGAAGACGAGCATACCCCATGCCGCTATACCAACTGCAATACCTAGCATAGCTAAAAACCGGGGTATAACTCTAGCCTGCAAGCTCAACAAACCATTTAAAAGTAACCACACTCCTATGCATCCAATCATTGACAGTACAAATGCACCCGCAGAAGCAGAAAAATGAGCCGGATTAAGCAAGCCTAAGATACAAGCAATTAAAACGGAAGCCCCACCAATTATTCCAATAGCTCTAACTGCATGACTCCAGTAGGGGAAGCGGGAGTGATGCAGTTGGTGAAAAGCTAGCACCATGGGTAATAAAGGCAAAGTTGGTGAAGAAACAATCAGGAATTCGCCAAAATCTTCGTTGAAGGAACTAATAAATAAGCCAGCTAAGAAAAATCCCAAACTGAAAAAGGCTCCCATACCTGCTATTTTGAACAGCAGAGAGTTAAGCTGTACCTTGCCAGACATGATTCACACCTCGTAAATTGATGTTGACCGAAAATCATAGGGCACAAGCCCCTAAATTGTATTTATGGGGTTAGCCCGTCGGGGATTTTAATCCCCGTGGAAGTGGTGCTTTATTTATGATATAATAGTCTTTGATATTTAATATATCAGTGTCAAACGTGTTTGTTTACTCATTTAAAGTCAAACCAAAACCGCAACAGACATCAGCCATCTGTGAAGCAATTAGGACATATCAATTTGTCCGCAATAAGGTGCTTCGTTATTGGATGGATAACCGTGGTATTGGTAAAACTGAAATGTTCCGATATAACACGTTGTTAAGAAAAGAATTTAAATTTGTAGAAGATTTAAATTCTCATGCTTGTCAAACTGCGGTTGAAAGAGTTTTAAAAGCTGTTAATCGCTTTTATGCCAATTGCAACAATCAAATTAAAGGAAAGAAGGGATATCCTAAATTTAAGAGAAATACTCGTTCCCTTGAATATAAATTTTCCGGTTGGAAGCTATCAGATGATAGAAAGTATATAACTTTTACCGATAAAAAAGATATAGGTACTTTCAAACTCATAGGTTCTCGTGATTTAAATTTTTATCAATTAAATCAAATTAAACGAGTTAGAATTTTACGTCGTGCCGATGGTTATTATGTACAATTCTGTGTACAGCTAGACCCCAGGGATACCGTAAAGCATTTAACTCCCAGCCAAAAAGCTGTAGGCATTGATGTTGGGATTAAATATTTTTTGGCTGATAGTCAAGGAAACATTGAACACAATCCGCAATTTTATCGTCGAGGAGAGAAACAATTAAATCATCTGAATCGAGGTAAATCTAAAAAGTATCGTAAAGGAAAACTACAGTCCCAAAATTATCACCGAGCTAGAATTAGATCTGCCAGAAAACATTTAAAAGTAAGTAGGCAGCGAGAAGAGTTTGTCAAGAGAGTGGCACTCCGTTTAATCCAATCTAACGATTTGGTAGTCTATGAAGATTTGAATGTTAAAGGTATGGTTAAAAACCGATATCTAGCTAAGTCGATAACTGATGCAGGATGGTCATTGTTTCGTCGCTGGTTGGATTATTTTGGCTATAAATATGGAAAGTTAACAATTGCTGTTGCTCCCCATAATACAAGTCAGAATTGTTCTAATTGCGGCGAAAAAGTGCAGAAATCTCTATCAACTAGAACTCATCATTGTAATTATTGCGGATACACAGAAGATAGAGATATTAATGCAGCCATTAATATTTTGCAGAGGGGACTAAGTACGGTGGGGCACACCGAATCTTATAAGCTTGGGGAGATAGAACCTCTGGCCAAGTTGGAGAAATCCTGCTCGGTTAAGTTCTGTCCGTGAACCTAGAATCCCCCGCATTCTATGCGTGGGGAGTGTCAAGAACTTCGGTAACAGTAGTTTTGAAAATTGTATCTAAATCTAATGATTCGCGAATTCGGTTAATTACACCAGAGAGAGCTTTTTGTTGTTCTAGTTCCTCCTTAATTTGAGCATCTAAAATATTTGGCTGTTTCCCTGATTCTGCTGAATGAGATGTCATAAATACTAACATAAGTAAAATTACATAAAAAACCTGGGGCAATATTATACTTTTTGCCTCAG
>JBCDDV010000806.1:0-2156 GCA_039180145.1 Cyanobacteria bacterium P01_G01_bin.49
AGAACATAGCTGATAGTGATGCAATTCTATCAACCATCAACTATCAACTATCGACTATCAACGATTAGCTTCTTTAGAACTCATCATCTCCTCCTTGATAACTCCCAATTGAATTTGGATCATTATCTTTTTTAGAGCCTAATAAATCTAAGCGATCAACTCGAATAACTGGACTTGAACGATTAGTCCCCGTGTTGCGATCTGTCCAAGTTTCAATTTCTAATGACCCTTGAATGCCAATTAAATTCCCTTTTTTTACATAGTTAGCCGCAATCTCTGCTGTCTTTCCCCAGAATTTTAAGTTGAACCAATCAGGTTGATCCGTTCGACTAGAACGACGATTAACTGCTATGGTTAAAGTACATAAGACTGTACCTGATTCAAAGTATCTTACTTCTGGATCTCTACCAGCACGGCCGACTAAATTAACAAGATTAATGCTCATATATTGATAGTCAAATTAATTTGGTATTAATGTACCTTAATTGTATCAGTTTTTGCTCATTTTTAACGTCGTATTGAGAATTGCCTAAGTAATGGGGAGCAAAGGTTGCTAGTTTTAGGGAGTTAGGTAAAAATAAAAGTGTACATCATGTGCTTGAAATACGAAATGTTGTAGAGCCTCTCTGTAAATTCATTGATATCAATTTCTGGTCGGGGCAAGGCATCAAAAATTTATTTCTGCTGATACGAAATATTGATACTTTAGCCTTGCCCACTAGGACGTGAAAAGCATATTTTAATGCTATTTTGTCCCTTTCAGGCACGCCCTAGTTAGATCAATTTTTTATCGTTGTGAGCCATATTTTAGACAAGAAAACTTCGTAGGTTAGTTAGCAATGTCAGAAAACCAAAAAGTCGTTGTTGTCGGGGCAGGTTGGGCCGGTTTAGGCGCAACTTATCAGTTAGCAAAACAAGGTTATGATGTCACTTTATTAGAAGCGTCTCCGTATCCTGGAGGGTTAGTTTCTGGTTGGAAAACAGAAAATGGTAAGTCAATAGAAGCAGGAATTCATGGGTTTTGGTATCCTTATAGAAATATCTTTAATTTAGTCAAAGAATTAAACTTAAATCCCTTCACTCCTTTCACTCGTTCTTCTCAATATTCTCCTGCAGGATTAGAAGTTGAATCCCCAATTTTCCAAAATGAACCTTATTTGCCCACACCATTAGGGACGTTTCTTTATACGAAGTTTCAACGTCTTCCTTTAATTGATAGACTTTCTGCTTTACCCTTACTTTATACTTTAATTGATTTTGATAATTCTCATGAGGCTGGGCAACGATATGATAAAGTCACTGCAAGAGAATTATTTAAACAATTTGGGGTATCTTCTCGACTCTATAAAGAGGCTTTTGAACCGATGTTATTAGTCGGATTATTTGCTCCTGGTGAGCAATGTAGTGCCGCGGCTACTATAGGAATGCTTTACTATTTCATTTTAGCTCATCAGCCAGATTTTGATGTTGTTTGGTGTCGAGGAACAGTAGGAGAAATGATCTTCAAACCTTGGGTTGATAAAATTAAAAGTTTAGGAGGTAAAATCCTAACTAATAAGCGGGTAACTGATATTCTTTTAGATGAACAAGGTAAAGCTAAAGGGGTAGTTTGTAATAACGAAACTTTCAATGCAGATGCTGTTATTTTTGCAGTTAGTATCAGTGGCATTAAAAAAATAGTGGCAGAAAGTAAAGTTTTAAACAACTATCCAGAATTTTGCAACTTAGCAAATTTAGGGGGAATTGATGTTTTAGCGACACGGTTATGGTTTGACAAAAAAGTCTCTATCCCTTTGCCTTCCAATGCTTGTTTTGGATTTGATAAAACCACGGGATGGACATTTTTTGATCTCAATACCCTTCATGATGAATATAAGGAATCATCAGGGAGCGTGATAGAGACAGACTTTTACCATGCTAACCAATTATTAACTATGACTGATAAACAGATTATTAACAAAGTTCATCAAGACTTAACGACGTGTATTCCTCAGTTTGCTAATGCTAATATTACTGACTATCGAGTTATTAAAGTGCGTCAAGGTGTGACTCATTTTGCGCCTGGGAGTTACCAATATTTATTGCCAGCAAAATCTCCGATTCCTAATCTATATTTAAGCGGAGATTGGGTGATTACTCGTCATGGTTCTTGGTCA
>JBCDDV010000807.1:0-2154 GCA_039180145.1 Cyanobacteria bacterium P01_G01_bin.49
GTTGTGTTTGTACCCCTTTTAAAGTGACAAAAGCAGACAGTTGGTACGAGAAGCTAGAATTATTGACCATGAATGCAGACTTTATGCCTAGTGTGATGTTTGCAGAGGTAACAGGAGCCTCTAATTCTTGCTTGGGGCCATCCATTGCCATTCGACGATCTACTTTAGAGGAATTAGGAGGTTTAGAGAGCTTAGCTGATTATTTAGTCGAAGACTACGAAATTGGACGACGAGTCTGGACTTCTGGTAAGAAAATGGTACTTTTAGCCTACATGATAGATGTAGCCGTTGATTTGGCAAGTTGGCGTAATTGGTGGAGTCATCAAGTCTATTGGGATCAGAATACTTATTTAGCTAGACCTGGGGCGTTTATTTCAACTATTTTAATTCGGGCAATTCCCTTTGCTTTAATTTTTACTTTAATAAGAGGGGATATCGTTGGGTTAGCTGTATTAATTACCACCATAATAATTAGAGTGATAACGGCTGCAATAATTGCCCAAGAAATGGAAGATCATGAAACAATTAATAGTCTATATTTATTGCCTTTTCGAGATTTAGTAGGACTTATTTTTTGGGGGTTATCTTTTACACAACGCACTGTTATTTGGCGCGGGGTAGAATTTAAGTTAACCAGTCATGGAAAAATGGTAAGACATCGTCTATAGGCTAATAATGCCCCAGGCAGCTAACGCGATCGCAATAAACCCGCTCCCTAATAGTACCGCTCCAGTAATTGTAATCACTTTACCTATTAAACCAAACCAGAAGGGATAAGGGGGCTGCTGCCATGCCCAGCGATAAGTAGGTTTGAGGGAACCAAAATAGCCCATTGCTTTTAATTGATCTCGGTGGTTAGCTCCGTACCGAGGCATACGGGCAAAAGGCAACTCTCCTTGAGATTGACTCGGCAAGATCCGTCGCCGTTGGTAGGGAACAATATTGTCACCAAAGTTCCTGAGATACTCTTCACAGTTGAGCAGGTCGTTAAGGAATCCTCGCCAACCTTTAGTAGCGACCACGATAGACCAGGCCATTTTTTCTCGTTCGCTGTAAACATTCCGTCCCAGAACTCGCCGAACACACATCTCGACGAATCGATAGTTGTTATTTGGTTGATAATTGTCTTTAACAAAAGATTCAGAAAGTAATAGCCCGCGAATAAAATCTCGTACTGTGATTTGACCAGATCTTAGTTGAGATTCCCAGAGTTTTTGGCGGTTACGCTCTAGCATTTGCTGCTCATTGAAAATCTGACGATAGGCTGCCTTGATTAAATTATCCATCTCGGTAGATGAGGCCAAGGTCGCAGTATTGTATTTTCTCGGCTGTTCGTCGCCAAAAATTTCATAACTAGCTACGCGCTGGTTTTGACTGGTTGGTGAATAGCTAAGTAGGGGAAGAGTCATATTCGTGTATTGGTTATCGGGTTTTGAAAAGAGAAGTTAACTAACTAACTTTACTCAGTTTCTATCAGCTTTGAGCTTATCTAATAAGAGCTACTTCAACTTCGACTTAGTCAAAAAACTTAATATTTTTCTGCTTGAGTTGAAAGACTCTGTTCTGTTTTCCCTATTCGCCAAGAATCAAGAAAACGTTAGCAGTTGGCGTTCCAAATCAAAGAGAAATCCATTATGTTTGATATATAGCAGTTCTCATACTGGTAAGGTACAAAGGTTATGCTTTTGAGCAAGGGGAGATCTCATGAGTCCAAGAAACACTATATATTCTTTGCTTTGACAGTTCTGGATTGAATTCTTGGGTAAAAGTTACCGTTGAGACAAGGCAGGAAGAAAGAGTCAGCAAACACGACTAGGATTAAAACTTGGTTGAAAATTGTTGACACACTTGACTTTATTGATGCTCGACTACTTACTTCTTATGATTATTTAATGCAAGAATTAACCATAAAAATTAAACAAAAAGCCCTAGATTTAGGATTTCATAAAGTTGGTATTGCTGATGTCGATAAAAACTACCAAGATAATGCGATATCTCATTTAAAAGCTTGGATAAAATTAGGTTATCATGCAGAAATGGCCTGGATGAATAACCCCAAACGTTTTGATATAAAAAAGTGTATGTCAGGCGTAAAATCAGTCATTTCTGTTGCCTTAAATTATTACACACCTCATCAACATTCTGAGGATAAAA
>JBCDDV010000808.1:0-2146 GCA_039180145.1 Cyanobacteria bacterium P01_G01_bin.49
CTTAAATTAAGTAAATCCTTTTTGGCATGAGACCAGGCTCTTATAATAGGATTTCTAATCAGTAAAATCGCTTTAATATTAGGATTTAATCGGACAACATTTTCGATAAGATCTCTAGACATAGTGGCATAACTTGCCGTTGCTTCTCCTCTAACTTTAGGTCTATACAGTTCTCCGTACTTTTGAAGACTGTTAAGATTATTTTTAAGGTAACTTTTAAAAGATTCATGATAAAATTCCAGATACCATTCTAGGTCATTAGACTGATAAAGATGATGTTCTGGGCTTTTAACTAGGTTAAAAAAAAATATTTCTTTTGGAGTAGTTAGAAAGACTTGTGGATGTAGCTTTAAATTTCTATGCAGCCAGGTTGAACCTGTTCTTTGTGGCCCTAAAATTAAGAAATCAGGAAAATTTCTAAGATTCACATTTTTATTCAAAAGTGTGATTCCATCCATTTTGGCTAGAACATCCTGATTGATTTTACTCATAACTTCTTGGGTATTATATATATTTTATTTATCAAAACTTTAAGTCGTCTAAAAGCTCATCTTCGAGACTTCAAGATGAGAGACGACAGGAAAGCCGTCCCAACTCATCCCTTGGTCATTCTACTATTTTTGAGAAAAGTAAGCATCGAGTGCTTCTTGAACAATATGATTCATGGGTCGATTTTCGTTGTTAGACGCTTCTTTGAGACGAATAAACGTCTCGTCAGGAATACTAACTCGATGTTGGTTTTTACGCACTCGACGGGTTCTCTTAGGCTTTTCAGGAGTGTAATTTTCAGCAAAGGTTCGTAAGGCATCAAAGCTCACTCTATGACAAAATTGCCCAAAACTCTCGTTTTCAATTCGCTCCTGCTTAAAATAAACAAGTAAGGGTTCTAGAAAGCTTTCAATCTCTTTTTCTGGTAGTTTATCAACATAAGGCTGAGCTAACTGGGTTTGGTTGGGATCGCCCCCTAACCAAATTTGGTACATTCCTGGCGCACTGCCCACAAAGCCTAATTCTGCCATATAGGGACGAGCGCAGCCATTAGGACATCCGGTCATGCGGATTACGATTTCTTCTGAGCCTAGGTTGAGTCGGTTCAATAAGACACGAATACGCTCAGTAATTCCCGGTAATGCTCGTTCTGACTCCGCAATAGCCAGTCCACAGGTGGGAAGGGCAGGACAAGCCATCGAATAGCGAGTTAACGGATCAATTTTTTGAGGATCGCTGACGATACCGCCACTCTCTAAAATTGCGTTGATACCCTTTTGATCATCCGGATCGATTTCATAGAGGATGATGTTATGATTGCCTGTTAGCCGTATAGGCAGTTCATACTGTTTTGTAATTTTTTGTAGGGCGGTTTTCAGTTGCAACTTGCCCTCATCTTTGATGCGACCATTTTCTACGGAAATACCCAGAAAGAGCTTGCCGTCTCCTTGTTCGTGCCAACCAAGGTAGTCTTGATATTTCCACTCAGGGAGGGGTTTAAAGGGGTCTAGGGCTTTACCAAAAATGTTTTCAACCTGGGTGCGGAATTTGTCTAAACCCCAATCTTCTATGAGGTATTTCATGCGGGCGTGACGACGGTTAGTGCGATCGCCGTAGTCCCGTTGTGTTGCTACGATCGCTTTCATCAAGTCGTAAACATCGTCTTTATGGACATAACCCAGTGGCTCAGCTAATCTAGGAAAGGTTTCTTCTTTATTATGGGTGCGTCCCATTCCTCCCCCAGTCAGGACATTAAACCCTTCTAAGTCTCCTTTTTTGTTGGTCATTACCACAAGGCTGACATCGTGGGTATAAAGGTCAATTGAGTTATCCCCTGGCACAGTGACGCTACATTTGAATTTACGGGGCATATAATGTTCCCCGTATATGGGTTCTGGGCTATCTTTGAAAATTGTTCCATTACCATTTCTTTGACGGGCTGCGGTAACTTCGGGGGCTTCTGAAGCACTGATAAATTTTTCCCCATCCAACCAAATATCATAATAGGCGTTGCTTTGAGGACGAAGTAAGTCGGCAATTTTGTCAGCGTATTCCCAAGCGTATTGATATTCGGGACGATTTTTGTAGGGGGCTGGTGGGGCCATGACATTGCGATTAAGATCACCGCAAGCACCTAAAGTTGACCCCATGCTTTTAA
>JBCDDV010000809.1:0-2137 GCA_039180145.1 Cyanobacteria bacterium P01_G01_bin.49
CGAGAATTCGTAGATGGTATGGATTATGGTGCAGGCTACGATTCCTTATCCGGTAAAATCCGTGGTGACTGGGTTGAGATTACTAATCCACAACCACCTATAGGAGGAAAAGGTCAAGAAATTTTATTCCAACTGCATCAAGTTAACTCAACACAAGAGCTTGCAGAAAATTTAGAAGTCTCTGCTTCTGCAAATGTAACTCTTGCTTCATTTGCTCAAGCATCAGGTAAAGTTGGTTTTTTGTCTCAAAGCAAGATTAATAAATATTCTGTTTACTTGCTGTTGCGAATTGTAGTTAAAAATCCAGCTTTACGAATGCGAAACATCTCGTTAACAGAACAAGCCAATAAGTTGCTACAGACGAGAGGTGCTGAAGAATTTCGCAAACGGGCTGGTGATGAGTTCATGATTGGTTTGATTAGTGGAGGTGAGTATATAGGACTGATAGAAATAAACACCTCTAGTGAAGAGCAAAAAAACGAGATATCTGCTGATATTTCACTTTCAAAAAGATTCTTTGTTACTGCTGCTGATTTTAAAGCTGATTTCCAAACATCTATGTCCAATATCTCTAAAAAATATGAGATTAGGATATTTAGCTATCAAATAGGAGGGCAAGAAACACGTCAGCCTCAAACAATAGAAGAGATGATTACTCATGCTGTCAACTTTCCACCAAATGTGAGAGAAGGTTATGCTAAACCTTTACAGGCAATTTTTTTGGATTATGGAGCTTTAGAGATTCCTGACCAAATAGATTTAATTGATGTAGAAGAACCAAAGGAAATTATCACAAATTTATGGAACCGCCGTCTAAAATATTTAGAAGTTCTTTCTGATATTGAATACGTTCTGCAAAATCCACAGCAATTTGAAAGCTTTGATTCTCATAAGTTAAACCAGAAAGTTAGCAATATTAAAAAACAAATAAATAATGCTACTAAAAGCGCAAAACAATGTGCTAGTAATTATAAAAGCTGCCATCTAAGTGAAGATTTAATAGACCTAGCATTTACACTTCCAGAAAGAAAACCAACTGAACATTTATCACCAGTTGAAATAGATGATTTGAGAAGCGATAGAGGTATAGATTACTCCCGACTACGAAACTTATTAGCATCCAAAAACTGGAAAGAAGCTGATGAGGAAACTTATTCAGTGATGCTCAAAGCTGTGGGTCGTATTGAGGGAGCGTGGCTCACGAAAGAAGAAATATTAAGTTTTCCCTGTACCGACTTACATACCATAGACCAACTATGGGTTAAATATAGCAATGAACACTTTGGATTCAGTGTTCAAAAGCAGATTTGCTTACAAGTTGGCGGTGCAAGTAACGAGTGGAGTTTAGATATATGGCTACAATGTGTGTCTGGCATAGGATGGGGGGATGGTAATAAAGAAATTAATCCTCTTCTTATGTCTACATTATTGAATCCTATATTATTCAGTTCTACAATCTCACATTTATTGCTTAAAAATTATAAACCACCACGCCCAGACCAAATCAAGGCTTTGTCAAACCCCCAAGAATTCCCAAAGGGCTACCTTCCCACACAACTAGACAAATATTTGAAAATGTCCCCCATCTATATCCAAGCTCAGGCATTACTTATTTCATCAACTATTTTTCCATTAACTAAAAATGATATATATACAAAACAAATCCCAAATCCCCTATTCCCTTTCTTCTCTCGCATCCAGACTTGTAAACTGTAGCTTCTAAGCAATAATTTAGTATTCAAAAATTAAAATTTTCCCTTTCAAGTTCTTTCTTCAATTCTTCTGCAATCAACTCAGGAGAGGGGTGAGGATGACTTTTCATGTTTAGTTTATCTAAACCAACCTTTATCGCGGTATATAGCTGGAGAGTTTTTTACTAAGCACCCAACTCTTCAAACACCCTCTCCGGTTAAGTTCTGAACTTTACAACTTATTATAAATCATAAAGATGATTGGCATAATCTAAAACAGAGTTAGGTGTTTGCAAACCAATTTCAAAAGCAGAAAATACTGATTTTGTGGATGAGAAGTGTTTATTTATCATTTTTACTCCAGTTGAAGACGCTCCTCCCATAAAAGAATCTCGAACTCTATCTATTATATATCTATCATTTTCTGTTACTTTTTTTCCAGTGAC
>JBCDDV010000810.1:0-2129 GCA_039180145.1 Cyanobacteria bacterium P01_G01_bin.49
ATGAAAATCGAAATGACGAAATTATTAATCCTTGCCTAATTTTTGAGATTTTATCCCCATCAACCTCTAGTTATGATAGGGGAGATAAGTTTTTATATTATCGATCAATTTCTGAATTTAAAGACTATGTTTTAATCGATCAATCTCAATATTTTGTTGAACATTATACCAAGACACAAGATAATCAATGGTTGTTACAAGAACATCAAGATCAAGAAAGAATAATTAAACTGCCTTCAATTAAAATGGACTTAAAAATCAGTGATATTTATCAAACTATTTTTATCGAACAAGAGTAATAGTTGAATAAAACTTCAATTATTCAGAAGAAAGAAAACAAGAAGTATTAAAGTATGCTTGTTTTTTGTGCAAAAAGTAAGTCAAACTTAAAGCTTGTTCAGACTAACATAATGGTCAATTAGCAGAGTAAGCATAGCTCACCCTACTTTACCTGAGTTCGGGATAAGAAAATCTAGTAGAAAGTCGGGAACACGGAGAAGTGAAGATGTAAGGGATGGGATGTGAGGAGAGAGAGAGGAGGAAGTAATGGAATTAGGGGAAGACAATGAACAATCAACAATCAACAGAACTCCCCAATTCCTTAAACCGAACTGAGGTTACTTTGTTTAATCCCAGTTAAGAATGAGGTTCCCCAAATAATACCAATGAACAGGTTAACTTTTTCAAAACTGCTGTCGTCACATCACTAACTGCTAAACCCCCAGAGGTACGACGACGAAAAGATCTTAAAATGACTAAATCGAAGACATGAGACGCGCGAATGATCACTTTTGGGGGATCTTCATGGGTAATAATTTTAATTTTACATTGAACTGAAAATCCACTTCTAGCAATGATGCCAGATAATGCTTCTTTAAATTCTGCACTTTGCTGGGGAGAAGTCTGGCGATCGCAGATATGTAAGATTGTCACTGATCCCTGATTGGCATCAGCAAATAATTGGGCAAATTTAATGGTTTCTAAAGTAGATTTGCTTAGGTTTTTAACTGGAACTAAAAGCCGACGCAAATTGCCGGGATGATCTAGCAAACGCATCACTGCAACAGGACAATGAGATGACCAAAAAACGGTATCAATAATTGTTCCAAAAAGTCGCGCTCGTAATCCGGTATTTTCGCTCCAACCCATGATAATTAAGTTAGCTTCTTTTTCTTTTGCAGTTCGACTAATGCCATGAGCAATATCATCATCAATACGAATAACTGGCTCGACATTAGCGTTAAATTCTTGACTAATACTGATGGCACGATCTAATAAATTATGGCTCCGTTTTAGGTAACTATTTAGTTGGGGATCATCCATATGAACATGAGCCGTTGCAATAGAAACAGGGACAATAATACCTGACTCTCGTTTGACTAATAAGGCTCCCATTTCAATTAAATCTCGTTGTGTATGGGGATTATAAAGGGGAATAACAACTGTAAAAGGAGAAGCAGATGATTGAGGACTTAATTGGGGTAACCACTCTTCTAAGGTAATACTAGAAATTTGAGATTTTCCTTCTTTCTGTGTTTTCGGCAATGGCAATTTTCTAGCAAATTGTGCTGTTAAAATAGGCCCTAAAATTGAAGTAATTAACATCAGAACAATCACACTGTTAAAGACAGCTTCATTAATCAATGTTTCTCCAGAAGCATTTTGTGCTTGATATGCTGCTAAAGCGGCTGCTAAAGTTGCAGCAACCTGGGGCAAAGATAAAGACCACATGGTTAGACCTTCGAGCCAAGTATATTGATAAATAAGCTTAGCAACAGTAGCAGCTATCAATTTTGCAATGATTAATCCCCCAACGATTCCTATTACTAAAGGTAGTTCAAATTGAATTGTTTTTGTAAAGGCTGGAATATCTAATAATAAGCCCATTCCTACAAAAAAGAAGGGAATAAAAAGCGTTCCTCCTACAAATTCGACCTTCTCTTTAACTGGCCCTTTTCCCACTACGTCATTAACTGCTAATCCAGCTAAAAAGGCCCCAACAATTTTATCAACGTTAATAAGTTGGGCCCCAATTGAAGCTAGGAATACGACTAATAACACAAATAAAAATTGATTACTTTCTTCATCCCCTGTTCGCCTAAAATATTCTTTTCCTAACCAGTCAAAAC
>JBCDDV010000811.1:0-2127 GCA_039180145.1 Cyanobacteria bacterium P01_G01_bin.49
AAAACAACTTGTCACCATTAGCAATTTAACTGCTAGCCTATAAGGATATCCAAGGAGTAGAACGGAATCATTGATGCAGACGCAAGATAAAGCCACAAAAGGGCAACCTTTACCTCTCAACCATGCCATCACTGCCAGCCAAAATCATCTACTTTCCCTACAATATCCTGATGGGTACTGGTGGGCAGAATTAGAATCTAACATCACCCTTACTGCTGAAACCGTCTTAGTGCATAAAATTTGGGGAACCGACAAGACTCGTCCTCTGCACAAGGTTGAAGGGTATTTACGTCATCAGCAACGAGAACATGGAGGTTGGGAACTCTTTTATGGTGACGGAGGAGAAATTAGTACCTCTGTTGAAGCCTATATGGCCTTGCGCTTGTTAGGGGTTCCTCAAGATGATCCGGCTTTAATTCGAGCCAAAGACTTTATTATTAGTAAAGGGGGGATTAGTAAAACCCGTATTTTTACTAAGTTTCATTTAGCCTTAATTGGGTGTTATGATTGGCGAGGAATTCCTTCAATTCCAGCTTGGATTATGCTATTTCCTAATAGTTTTCCCTTCACGATTTATGAAATGGCAAGTTGGGCGCGAGAAAGTACAGTTCCTTTGATTATTGTTTTTAATGATAAGCCTGTTTTTGCGACTGATCCTGTTTTTAATCTTGATGAATTATATGCAGAAGGGATTGAAAATGTAGATTATAGCTTACCCCGTAATGGTAATTGGGGAGATATCTTTTTAGGATTAGATAAAATCTTTAAATTTGCGCAAACTGTTGATTTAGTTCCTTTTCGTAAAAAAAGTTTAAAAGCTGCTGAAAGATGGGTATTAAACCATCAACAAGAAAGTGGTGATTGGGGAGGAATTATGCCTCCTATGTTGAATTCTTTAATTGCGTTTCGGGTATTGAATTATGACGTTGCCGATCCCTCAGTTCAACGAGGATTTGAAGCAATTGATCGATTTTCCATCGAAGAAGAAAAAACCTATCGTCTACAAGCTTGCGTATCTCCGGTATGGGATACAGCTTGGGCAATCCGGGCATTAACCGAATCTGGGTTACCAAAAGATCATTTTTCTTTAGTAAAAGGCGGCCAATGGTTATTAGAGAAACAATGCTTAGAATATGGAGACTGGGCTGTTAAAAATAAGACCGGGAAACCAGGGGGCTGGGCTTTTGAATTTGTCAATCGTTTTTATCCCGATATTGATGATTCTGGGGTAGTGGTTATGGCCCTTGATAGCATAAAATTACCCGATGAAGATCGTAAAAAAGCTGCCATTGATCGTTGTGTAAAATGGATCGAAAGTATGCAATGTAAACCAGGAGGTTGGGCTGCCTTTGATCTAGATAACGATCAAGCTTGGTTAAACGAAGTGCCTTATGGGGATTTAAAAGCAATGATTGATCCCAATACAGCAGATGTCACAGCAAGAGTGATAGAAATGTTGGGATTATGTCGTTTAGAAATGCCAGAACGTCGTGTCAAAAAAGCTCTCAATTATTTATACCAAGAACAGGAAAAGGATGGCAGTTGGTTTGGTAGATGGGGAGTTAATTATATATATGGAACCAGTGGGGTATTGTCTGCATTAGCTGTCGTGAATGTCGATAAACATCGTTCCCAACTAGAAAAAGGGGTCAACTGGTTACTTAGCTGTCAAAATAGTGATGGGGGTTGGGGTGAAACCTGCTGGAGTTATAACGATCCCAGTCTCAAAGGACAGGGCAAGAGTACCGCTTCTCAAACGGCTTGGGCGTTAATTGGTTTGTTAGATGCAGGAGAAGCATTAGAAACTTTTGCTAAGGATGAGATTAAGAAGGGAATTGATTATTTATTAACCACTCAGACATCTCAAGGAACTTGGGAAGAAGCAGAGTTTACTGGAACTGGTTTTCCCTGTCATTTCTATATTCGTTATCATTTGTATCGTCATTATTTTCCCTTAATTGCTCTGAGTCGCTATCAAAAATTAAGCGATCGCCTCTAACAATTGATTGCCGAGAGTGATTCTTTTTGGAGGGAATTGGGTTTTCAATCAATAGCAGAATTAATGTTAGTTAGAACGCTCATAACAGCTAATAAATTCCTCTATATTTCCCTTGGTAGTATCCATCG
>JBCDDV010000812.1:0-2126 GCA_039180145.1 Cyanobacteria bacterium P01_G01_bin.49
ACCAAAGCTTTTCCTTCATGGAAGATGTTCTGGACAATCTTAAGATCATTCTTGTACAAATCCAACAAAATGATGTGTTTCTTCTTACTTCAGACTTTGAAGGAATGCCCATATCACTGCTTGAAGCGATGGGAAGAGGTTGTATTCCGGTGGTTACTGATATTGCCAGTGGAATTCCCGAATTAGTTGGCAATGGCATTCATGGGTTTCGAGTTCCGGTGGGAGATATCGAAAGCTTTGCTGACCGTTTAACTGAACTTGCTCAAAATCTAGATCGACGACAGGAAATGGCATTAAATGCCTATCAGAAGATTAGCCAAGGAGGATATCGCACAGAAGATATGGTTAAAAAATATATTCAGTTATTTGAAAGGGTCAAACAAGAAGTAGAAGAGGGAATTTATCAACGTCCTCGTGGTCAAATTTTAGCACCACCCCAATTACGATATCAATTGCGAAATCCCTGGAAAGATAAATTGTCAGATTTGATCCGAAAATTAAGTAATTATGGAAAACGTCTGCTCAGTTTGTTATACTCTGGTGTGTAATTTTTGAGGTTTATTGGATTAGTGAAAGCCTGAACAGCCAAGGAAAATTCTGATTAATTCAATTTTCAAAATTATTAATTATATTTGCTATGAAAGTGACATTTTGCGCATCTGATTTCCCCAACCAAGTTGGTGGCCCCTATGCTTGGCTCCCTCGCTTGCTCCCCGACTTAAGAGCGCGTTCGATAGAACCAAGGGTATTGTTTTTTTCCGGTGGTAAGATCAAGAAATGTCAATCAATTCAACAAGTTAAGCAACAAGGGTTTCCCCACGAAGTATCTACCACGAATCGTTATACCCGTCAAAGAGTTCGTTGGATATTAGAAAAATTAAGTGAAGATCCCCCCGATGTTTTTATTCCTAATCTTTTAGTTCCTGCTTTTTATGCTAGTCATTGGGTTAAAAAAGCAGGAATTCCCACCATAGGGATTCTGCATTCTGATGATTCTTTTTATCACGCTGCTGTTGATCAGTTTGTCTTAGGTTCTCCAAAGTATCAGGTATCCAAATTTGTTTGTGTTTCTCGCTTTCTTCAGCAAACCCTCTTAGAAAAGGGAGTACCTCAAACAACGATTCCTTGTATTCCTTATGGCGTTCCCGTGCCTCAAGATACGGCTAAACCTCCGACAGACAAATTAAAAATTATTTATCTAGGAAGATTAGTCGAAGAGCAAAAACAAATTTCCCAACTTGCTCAGGCTTTCTGTCGTGCTGTCAAAGAGGTTCCTAATACAGAAGCCGTCATCTATGGTAGTGGAAATGCTAGCTCATCTGTTGAAAAAATTCTGGCAGAACAAGGCAAAGATTTACCAGTGAGATTAGGTGGTATCGTCCCTAATTCTGAGGTGCAAAAATATTTATTGGAAGCCCACGTCATTGTTTTATTATCGGATTATGAAGGATTACCCATTGCACTGATGGAAGCGATGGCTTGTGGCGTTGTTCCTATCTGTTTACGAATTCGTAGTGGAATTCCTGAACTAGTAGAAGAGGGTGTGAGTGGTTTATTAGTCAGCGATCGCCAAGATGATTTTGTCAATGCTATCCGACGGTTACGAGAAGAGCCTCACCTTTGGAAAAAATTGTCTCAAGGCGCACGTTCTAAAATAGAAGCAGAATACTCTAATCATTTTGCAGCAGATTTATGGGCAGAATTATTAGCAGAATTAGTTCAGAATGCTAAGGCGACTGAGAAGATCAAGGTTCCCCGTTTTTTTGTTCTTCCAACAGTTCATCCTGCGTTTGTTCAACGAGATCCTCGTCCCCCTGCACTGCCTCGTCGTTTAGTCAATAAATCTGCCTATCTTCTTAAAAAGACAAAGCAGAAATTGTCTAATTAGACTCGGCTTTAGTTGATTTATCTGACAATATCGGTAAATAATAATTAAAATTCATTGGTAATTTGTGCAAAAATTATGTCCTTTGTAGACTTTATGATTATTGGTGCTATGAAGAGTGGGACGACAACCCTCAGCCAAATTTTATCTCAGCACCCAGATGTCTGTTTTTGTCAAACAAAAGAACCGCATTTTTTTAGTAAGCACCCTAACTGGGAAAATGCTCTAGACGAATACCGCG
>JBCDDV010000813.1:0-2125 GCA_039180145.1 Cyanobacteria bacterium P01_G01_bin.49
AACGTGAGGAGTATAGAGAAGTTCGTAACCTCCATCTAGATGAGCTTTACGCCAATAATCTTCAATGATGTAGCGCATAGTTGCACCGCGAGGATGCCAGAATACCAAACCACCACCTGCATCTTCTTGAATGCTAAACAGTTTTAACTCTTTGCCTAGTTTGCGATGATCTCTACGCTTGGCTTCCTCTTTTTGCTTTAAATAAGCTTCTAACTGTTCGGGAGTTTCCCACGCCGTCCCATAGATGCGCTGTAGTTGGGCTTTGGTCTCATCTCCCCGCCAGTATGCCCCAGCTACGCTTTCTAAGGCAAAAGCATCTGGGTCAATTTCTCCTGTGTAGTTGATATGAGGTCCCGCACACAAATCCCACCAAGATACCGTAGCAGGAATTTTGACAGGTTTAATCAAAGAAGGTTCTGGTAAAGCAGCTTTGAGCTTTTCTCCTACATTGGGCAATCTACCGCCGTCAGGACTGCCGATATAGTAACGAGTGATAGTTTCTCCTTCAGGGATGCTATCTAAAATTTCTAGTTTGTAAGGTTCATTTTGCTGCTCGATTTCTGCTTTAATTTCTTCTCTAGTTACCTCTTCCTGAATAATGGGCAAATTAGCTTTAATAATGAAGCGCATTTGCTTGGTAATTTTTTTCAAATCTTCAGGGGTAAAAGGTTGCGGGCGATCGAAATCGTAATAAAAACCCGTATCTGTAGTTGGTCCAATAGTAACTTTTGTCTCTGGGAATAATATCTGTACTGCCATTGCCATAACGTGAGCGCAAGTGTGACGAATACGCTCTAGTTGGGCTGGATTAGCTATTTGCAAGGGAGACTCGGTTAACTGACTGACCATTGGTGAATTATTGTAATGATAATCGTTATCATATTAGCGTAAATTGATAATGTAAGCAGTCTTATCAGAGTTAATTGAAATGATGTAGGGTTGGATTCAATTAACATAGCTTTTTTCAGTTTTATAAGAATAGACCTCCTGCACGAATCAGGCGATCTCGAATATGGAAAAATTCTCTTATTCATCCATAAATACCCAGAAAGTTTCCGTATGATAATATAGTTATCTCTCTTTTGTATAGATCAGACTGTTGTTACTAACCAAATGGCTTGTACTCACACTTACGCTGCTCTCGATATACATTCTGAGTCACTAAGCCCAAACGAGATCACTTTATTCCTAGGCATTAAGCCAACAAGTTCGGAACCAAAGGACCCGTGTTCCAAATATAAGCACCGCAGGGAATCTAATTTTTGGACTTGGTCGACCAAAGAAAAATCTAATTCGTTGAATAACTTGCACCATGTAAGAGTGATAGTGAGCGCTTTCGAAGCAAAAGCGGAACAACTGGCTCAGCTCAGACAAAAAAACTGCACCATGAGAATCTTCAGTTTTTGGTCACATGACAATCAAGGCGGATTTGGTTTAGATTTAGAAGCGATGGAAAAACTACATAGATTGGGTTTGGAGATCTTTTGGGATATTTATGGTGGTTCTGAAGAAGAAACATAACAAACGGCAGTACCGAAGAGGAGTATCGTTTGTTATGTAGAGGTTATCTGTGGTGGGTGAATGAGATCTTTACACTAAACAATGATCGCTTTGACAAATAGTTTTTGAAAGTTCGTGCGATGTTTGAGTTTATAGCGATCGCATTTAAAATAGATCGGCATTTAAAACAACCAACTTACAGAATTACTCATAAACCTTGCTACGATGAGCAATAATAATTATATTAACTGCGACTAAATCATCTTCAATAGAATAAACAACTCGATAATCTCCAACTCTGTAGCGGTAATATCCAGAATAAGAGCCTTTTAGTGGCTTGATATTAGGATGAGAACGAGGATTGTTTTCTAGATTCTTAAAACATCTTGCCAGTTTTTTGGCTAAGGAGCGATCGCTTTTGGCAAAAACCTTTTCAGCTTCCAAAGATAATCGAACTTTATACATCGTCTCGAATTATGTGCCAATTTTTAGTTTTTCCGTCTTTTACTTGTTGGTTAGCTTTTTTAAAGGCAGATTCAAAACCAGCAATGCTTAATAATTCTTCCGTTGCATCGATATCATTCTCACTAGTAAACTCTTCCCACAATTCGATAGGGACTTTTCC
>JBCDDV010000814.1:0-2125 GCA_039180145.1 Cyanobacteria bacterium P01_G01_bin.49
AAAATGAAATAGAATTACAAGATAAGAAAAATAAGAAAACATATTTAAGAAAATCTATAGTAAGAAATGCTTTTTTTCGTAAAGCAGTGGTACATTTGTATGACTATAAATGTTCAATTTGTCATTTAAAAGTAATTCATTCATTAACTCAAAGTATTGTAGATGGCGCACATATTAAACCACTTTACAAATTTTATGATAATCATGTTAATAATGGAATTTGTCTTTGTAAAAATCACCACTGGGCATTTGATCAAGGATTATTAAGCATAGATGAGGATTATCGCATTATCATTTCTCAACAATTTCAAGAAGAATCTCCTCAGGCTAAGCCGCTTAGAGAATTTCATGGGTCAATTATTTTATTGCCAAAGGAAGGAAAAAATTATCCAAGACTCGAAGCGATTCAATGGCATCGACAAAATATCTTTAGGGATTAATTTAAACTGATAGAGTGTGAGTTATGACAGAACTGCAAACAACTTTATTCCCACCTCGTACTGCTTCTGAGTTAATAGAAGATATCCAAATGTTAACTCAAGAAATTCAGGAATTATACGTAAACGAACATATACCTATTGTTGTCGGTTGGAGTGGGGGAAAGGACAGTACAACTGTTCTTCAGCTTGTTTGGAATGCGATCGCAGATCTTCCATTGGAAAAACGAATCAATACGGTTCATGTAGTAACTAACGATACATTAGTCGAAAATCCTATTGTTTCAGCATGGGTACGAAAATCCTTAAAAAGAATACAGGATACTGCAAGACAAGCAAAAATGCCCATCGAAACTCATTTAACTTATCCTGATGTGCAAAACACATTTTGGGCTTGTTTAATTGGAAAAGGATATCCCGCCCCTAGACGACGTTTTAGATGGTGTACTGAACGAATGAAAATACAACCTACGGATTCATTTATTCGCGAAGTGATTAGAGATAATGGTGAGGTTATTTTAATTCTTGGGACTCGTAAAGCAGAAAGTGTAGCCAGGGCAAAAAATATGGCTAAACATAGGGAATGGAGAGTCCGCAATCGCCTCAATACAAATCCAAATCGCCCTAATTCTTTAATATACCTTCCCATTGAAGACTGGAGAACTGACGAGGTTTGGATGTATTTAATGCAATGGGAAAACCCTTGGAAGGGAAATAACAAAGACTTATTTACTATGTATCGAGGGGCGACTGCTGATAATGAATGCCCGTTAGTTATCGATACTTCGACTCCGAGTTGTGGTGATTCTCGTTTTGGTTGTTGGGTTTGCACATTAGTGAATCAAGATAAATCAATGGAAGCAATGATCCAAAATGATGAAGAGAAAGAATGGTTACAACCTCTATTAGATATTCGTAATGAATTAGATATAGAAAATGATCGAGATAAAAGAGATTTTAGACGAATTTGGGGAAATGTTCACCTTTTTGAACGTAACCTTGATGGCAAAATTTCTATTGAACCTGTTCCTGGCCCTTATACAAAATATTGGCGAGAACATTGGTTAAGAAGAGTGTTAGAAGCACAAGTTAAAGTCCGTAAAAATGCACCAGAAGACATGAAAGATATCACCCTTATTACCCAAGAAGAATTAAGTGAAATTCGACGGATCTGGTTAGAAGAAAAACACGAATTTGATGATAGTTTACCCCGCATTTATGAAGAAGTGACAGGAGAACCTTTTATGGATACTCGTCCAGGAGTCGGTCACAGTTTATTAGGTAGCGATGAATGGGACATTTTATCTGATTTGTGTGGGGACGATACTATGCACTTAGAACTCATGGCAAAACTCCTAGATACTGAGAGACAATTTTATACAAAATCTCGTCGCGTTGGTATCTATGGTGATCTTGAAAAATGCTTTGACACCAGTTCTCGTTCTCAAGACGATGCCATTGATAATGCACATCTCAAACGTAATCTTAAAAACGCTGTTTTAGAAGGAAACATTAACCAAGTCAAAGAAGAACTCAAAAAGACATTAAACCCTCAAGACGAACCTCAAAATAAACAACTCAGTTGGGGAAAAATAAAATTTGGGGATAAATCTGATAAGAGTCAATAATCTAATATTAATGTTAGTTCATGTATTTGATAGCTTCCCTGATTGGTTATTCTGTTCTTG
>JBCDDV010000815.1:0-2122 GCA_039180145.1 Cyanobacteria bacterium P01_G01_bin.49
GCGTAGCCATCCTTGCAAATCAATTTTATCAGGATCGTAAATGTAGTATTCTTCAATCCCCTGATGTTCATAGAATTTGAACTTTTTGGCCATTTCTAATAAACGATTTCCAGGGGATAAAATTTCAAAGACAACTTGAGGAGCTATATTATCTTCTATCCATTGTCGATAAGATCCTCTATCTCCTTTAGGTCTTCCGAAAACTATCATTACATCAGGAGCTTGACGAATTTTATTATCTCCTTCCACAGGATACCATAGTAAATCTCCCGCCACAAAAATGTGAGGATTATCGGCAAAGAGCAATTCTAAGTTTTCTTTGATAACAACTATCCAACGAAATTGTTTCGTGTTATCTGACATAGGCTTGCCATCTCTTTCAGGATAAATGATATTAGATTCGTTGGAAATAGATGTGGATTTTATCATCTTATTATGTTGATTGATTATTTGATTTTTTTTGCAAGATAAACAAGATTTGTCGTGAACAAAAGTCACGACTGACTTGATCGATGATAACCTGGGGCATTTGAGGAAAGTTACGTTATTATTCTCGTTTTTCATCCTAATTAATATTAGAGCCAAAACTAATATTTGAAGACTTGTGATTAGGGATTTCGACATGAATAACAATGCGAATTGGTGCGAACTTTTCTTGTAAACGGGTTTCGATAATTTCTGTAATTTCATGGGCTGTTTTGACATCTTTTGCCTTAACAATTAAATGCATTTCAACAAAAACTTGTCGCCCGACAATTCCTCGTGACGCAATATCGTGACAATTAATAACTCCTGGAACTGCCATGACGATCTCATGGATTTTTTCTGGTGCGATCGCCATTTTATCCACTAGCCAAGGTAAGTTGGACTCAACAACTTCCCATCCGCTAGCAAAGACTAAAATTGCCACAGGAAAGGCAAAAATAACATCCAACCACTGTAACCAAGGTAAGTTAAGCTGTTCTCCTTGCCAAATAGTGATTGTCACCCAAATATCACTCATGGTAGACATTATTTGCGCTATCGGTGACGCTATGTAGGGCATCTGCTTGTAAACTGAGAGAACCTCTCACCATACCAGCAACTGCTTTTAACCCCATAACAAAGAGATTAAAAAATAGAGTGATTAATAAAACTTGACGAACTTTAGAACGATTATCTTTTGTCACAATATTGAGAATTGATGAAACGTTCTGGCTAATGCTTGCGATAATAAGAATCTTAGTTACATTGTAATGTTTAATTTGATTTGATTATGGCTCAACTTACCCTTAATTTAGTTCAAGGATCAGTGACGTTTAATTTTTCACCAGAAGCGAGCAAAGCCCTTAAACTAGAAATTGATCAGTTGATGCAACGGTTGAAAAATGTGGCGACAAATGCAGGAAGTGGAGGAAGACCAAAACCGGAAAAGCCGATGGAATATCGACATACCGGAGAGGTTTTTTTAGAGGTTTTTTGTAATCCTAATATTTATCCAAGTCCTTTTGCTGCCAAAGTGTTATTAACGGTTAGAGATGAAAAAATACGGTTGACTACAGAAGCGGAATTGACCCGCATTATTGAAGATTTAGGGCAATATTTGGAACAAGTTGTCTAACGAAAGAGGGGTTGAATTTAGGAAACCTGGCGATCGCCGTCAACAAAAATCTCAAAAAATAGAATCAACATTCCTAAAAGTTTAGTTATACTATTAATCGCTTGCCTAGACTCACTCCCATTCATGAATACAGACACAATCTTTCAACTAATACAGCAAAGCTTCCACATTGGGGTAGGAGCCACAGCTTCTCTTTTAGAAACCCTTTGTCTCAACAAACCCAGGAATGGGCAGAAAAAGGTGAAATGACTGAACAAGAGGCCCGTCGCTTGGTGGATCAATGGTTAAATGAACAAAAAACAACTTCAACCACTAAAGAGTCAGCGTCATCAACCCGAAGTCAGTATAATATTGAAGCAGAAATTCAACATTTGACAGAACAAGTGACAGCTTTAAGACAGGAATTATCAGAAAAACGCCAAAAAAATCAGCCCTAAGCGTTTAGGACTGACAATCTGAGGATTATTTAAGATTAATCGCTTGTCCAGTGTTCAGAACTGAGTAGATCTCCAATACGATCAC
>JBCDDV010000816.1:0-2105 GCA_039180145.1 Cyanobacteria bacterium P01_G01_bin.49
GCTTCTTCAATCGTTTCTCCGACACTAATACAGCCAGGAAAGTCATAAAGCTGTACCCCATAATCACTATCATCATCTTTATGAATAGTTGCGATATAAGTAATCATGTTTACTCCTTTAACGTAGTTTAATTTTTGCTTGTTTTTCAATACTATTTAAAGTTTTAAGAGGAATATCTTTTTTAGGATGAGGAACAGTTACTTTTCCTGTTTTTTCTGGGTGTTTAAAGTGGTGATGACTGCCTGTTGTACTAACTTGATACCATCCATCTGCTTTGAGTTTTTTTATAATTTCTCGACTGTTCATGATGAATGGTTTTTCAAGTGTTCAAAAAGAAGATTAGACAAGGTGGGCAAAATGCCCACCCTAACGGGTTACTAAAAGTTACTCAGCCCCTTCTATAGGTGCAAACCCTTGACGCTGAATATTTTCGCTAATATGACGGGGTTCGAGGAACTGTAATAAATAATCTGGCCCTCCTGCTTTAGAACCTACCCCTGACAACTTGAAACCGCCAAAGGGTTGACGAGCAACGATCGCCCCTGTAATAGTACGATTAATATACAAGTTACCTACTTCAAACTCTTTTTGCGCCCGTTCAATATGTTCGGGACTACGAGAATATAACCCTCCTGTTAAAGCGTAGTCTGTGCCATTGGCCACCGCTAACGCTTCATCAAAATTCTTAACTCGCATTACGGCTACTACTGGGCCAAAAATCTCTTCTTGGGCGATCGCATGAGTAGGTAACACATCCCCAAAGATCGTTGGCCCCACATAAAACCCATTCTCAGGAGACTCCATTTGTAAGGCAAGGGTTGACTGTTGCTTCCCTGTTTCAATATATTCCTGTATGCGTTTTTGTGCCGTTGCATCAATCACTGGCCCCACTTGGGTAGAGGGTTCATCCGTTGCCCCTACATTGAGGGATTTTGTAGCTTCTACGAACCGTTGTAAAAAGGCATCGTAAACGGGATCTAAAACAATGATACGAGAGGCAGCAGAACATTTTTGACCTGTATAGCCAAAGGCTGAAAAGACAGCCCCTGCAACGGCTTGATCAAGGTCTGCACTTTCATCAACAATAATGGCATTTTTGCCTCCCATCTCAGCAATAACTCGTTTGAGATGTTTTTGCCCTGGTTGCAAGATAGCTGCATCTGCATAGATGCGACAACCGACTTCCCGCGATCCTGTAAAAGCGATCAAATGGACATCAGGATGTTTCACCATATAAGCCCCCACTTGGGAACCTTTTCCTGGAACCAGTTGAAATACCCCTTTAGGAATACCTGCATCTACCAATATTTCGGCAATTTTAGCAGCAATTACGGTAGAAGTTTCCGCAGGTTTGAGTAAGGTACAATTTCCGGTAACTAAGGCTGCAACGGTCATTCCTGTGGCGATCGCAAAGGGGAAGTTCCAAGGAGAGATGACTAAAGCGATGCCTCTGGGTTGATAATGATAACGGTTGGTTTCCCCTGCCACATCATAGTGATAACCTTTGTCTAACCGTTCCATTTCATCGGCATAGTAGCGACAAAAATCAATGGCTTCAGATACTTCTGCGTCTGCTTGTTGTAAAATTTTTCCTACTTCTACACAGATCCAAGCAGAGAGTTCATGGCGACGTTGTTCCATGAGATCCCCTGCTTTACGGAGTATTTTAGCTCTTTCAGCCGCAGGTGTTTTTTTCCAAGCAGGAAAGGCTGCTTTAGCTGCATTTAATGCTTGTTCTGCTTGTTCGATGGAAATTAAGCCAATTTGTCCCACTAGTTCAGAAGACTTGGACGGGTTTACCGAGTCAACAATGAGATCGGTTTGGACATATTCCCCATTAATTAAAGGTAAATAAGTTTTGCCCAGAGAATCTTTGACTTTTGCTAAGGCTTTCTCTGCTTTTTGCCGTAAAATTTCCCTGGAATAGTCTGTATCAGGCACATTAACAAAGCTTTCTTCTTGCTTTCTGGTCTTTTTATCTTCAGAAATAACAGGAGGGGTAATTAATTCTTCGATGGGTTTTTCTTCTAAATTTTGTCGTAAAAAAGAACTATTTGCTGTATTTTCTAGTAAACGACGAATTAAATAAGCCATCCCTGGTAATA